>JAQVKR010000344.1 GCA_028694565.1 Gammaproteobacteria bacterium
CGATCGTAACGGTAGCGGTAGTGCAGCCCGCCCGGGTCGATGACGCCGGCGAGGCGACCCCCGTCGCCGTAAAGGAAGGTGAGGCGCCGACCCTGGGGATCGGTGATGCCGGCCAAACGACCCTCGGCGTCGTGGGCGAGGCGCACGCTGCGGCCGTCGGCCCGACGGATATCCGTCAGGCGGCCCTCACGATCGAACAGCAACCGGCGGCCGTCGTGCCAGACCCAGTCGTAGCCGTGGGACAGCGGTTCGATTGCGCCGTCGGTGGCGGCGGTGGCACGGTAGACCCGCCCGCCGGGTTCGCGCCGGAATACGAGAAGCCGTCCGTCGGACTGGCGCAGGCGGATGATCTCCCCATCGATCCGCTCCAGCGCCGCCATGTAGCTGTGGCGCCAGCCGTAACCGAGCGCGCCGTCCTGCTCCAGGCGGCTGTTGTAGTGGCGCACGAAGCGCAGGCCAAGAGGACCCGGCAGGGGCGAGAGGTCGGTTTCGGCCTGGTACTTGTTGCCGGTGACCACGTCGATGGGGTTGCCGACGGCGCGCCCCTGGCCCGGCGCGGCCGTCGCGGCGGGCGCGTCGTTCTCGTCGCAGCTGTCGGGGGAGCCGAGGCCGGTGCCGCCGCCGGCATCCCCCTCGTCGGCGCTGTCGTCGCCATCACTGTCGCCGGTCCCTCCCCCCTTCGCACCACCGGGGCCGTCCGCCACCGGAACGAAGCCGCTGGCGCCATCCGAACCGCTGCCCGTGGGGCCGCTCTCCCAGGGTCGGTGGCCGGGCCGCGAGGCATCGGCGACAACAGTGGGATCACTGCGGTAGGCGTCCCTGACTTCGGCCCGTTCGGCGACCAGGTCGTTCTCCCGCGTGGCGCTCTGCATGCGCACGGTGGCGGTGGCGAGGATGGGCAGGCGGCCGCGGGCAAGCAGTGTGCGGGCATAGGGATCGCGGTTGAACCAGCTGGCCAGGGTGGCGATGACCGGACCGGCGAAGGGGACCTTCAGCTCGTAGCCGTAGACCACCTCCAGCTTGAGCAGGTTGGCGTCCTGGATGTTGACGCCGCTGGCCGGGCCGACCCGGGTGTCGGCCACGTGCAGCCGTTCGAAGGGGATCTCCCGCACACCGTCCCGTTGGCTGTCCACGCCGAAGTCGTCGAAGGCCTCGCGGGTGGGGTTGAGGATGCGCAGTCGGGCACTCAGGGCGATGTCCGCGGCGGCGCGCGCCCGGGCCCTGAGCAGGCCGGCCAGGTTCCGGTCCGGCGAGTAGAGGGGCGCCAGGCTGCGGGCCAGCTCCAGCCGGATGGCGGCGGGATCGGCCTGGTTCGTCGTGCCGGCACGGGTGGCCATGAAGGTGGCGTGGTTGAGGGCGGATTTCGCCTCGTAGATGAACGCCCACTGCATGACGCTGAGCCCGAGCAGCGCCAGGACGGGCAGCACCACCACCGTCTCCGCGAGCACGGCGCCCCGCTGGCGCCGGAGTCCGGACAGCATCGTGCCGGAGGTCAGGTGTGGCGTGGATTCAGCGGGCGTGCCGTTGCTGATCCCCCCGGACAGCGGCGCAGCCCTCCGCGGGAACGGTGGATCGGCCGGGACCGGCGGCAGGTTGGACGGGGCAGAAGATGCAGCGGTGATTTCATGACACGTTCCCTGTGTTCACGGTTTTCCAGGGACACACCCGGTCCCCGGGCGGACCGGAATCCGTTCCGGACCGCTGGCTTGATGTGCCGATTAGTACCACACCGATTCACCTGTTCAAAATGGGTGATTGATGACAGGTTTGTAAGTCATGGGCGATCGTCAGTGATTTTGTTGAATAGACGGGATTGACAGGATTTTCCCCTCTGGGTTGAGGGTGGATGAGAGTTCAGGGGCTTTGACCCGGGCCCCATCGCCCCGGGGCGGGCCTCCCACAGGCTCCGGTCGGGCCACCGGGGTGTGCAGATGAATCTGCACCTACATGGAGGCGTGCCCTCGCGGCGATTGGTTTTCTCGGAATGGATTGCACCGGGCCGAACGTTGAATGGGGTTCGTCCCTCGCCGCACCCTGCAATGACTTCTGCGGGGAAATGCGAATTCAGTGACCCAATCTCTTCCCATCTTTGCCCGAGACCCTACAATGCCCGCACGGTTTTCGAACATGGACGATTAGCCCTCGGATGATGAATCTGAGCCGAAACCTTGGATACGGCGGGGCCGCGCTGCTGCTGGTGCTGGCGCTGTGGGCCCTGGCCAATGGAGTGGCCGATGTGGCGTGGCAGCCGGCGCGAACGGCCCTGGCGCGCTGGGAGGCCGCGGGCAGCGCGCCCGGCGCCGAAGCACTGGAACAGGCGCGGGCGGCGCTGGCGTTGGCGCGTACGCTGGATCCCCTGAACCCCCGCTATGTGCAGGAGTCGGCGCGGGTGCGGGAATGGGCTGCCATAGGCCTGCCGCCTTGGGAGACCGGGACCCGCGACCGCCTGGAGGATGCGCTGGCGGCCTATCGTGATGCCATCGCCCTGCGGCCCACCTGGCCCTATGCCTGGGCCGGGCTGGCGCGGGCGAAGCTGCGGCTGCTGCAACTGGACGCCGAGTTCGAGCGGGCGGTGGAGCGGGCCGGCGCGCTGGGCCCCTGGGAGCCGGAGGTGCTGCTGGCGCTGACCGAGATCGACCTGCTGGCGGAGCCGCTGCTGGCGGAGACGGCCAGCGCCCGGGTGGCGGCGGCCACGGAACGGGCCCTGCGCCAGCAGCCGCGGGAGGTCATCCGGCTCGCCGCGCGGCTCGGTCAGGCGGATCGGCTGCGTCCCCGGCTGGCGGGCGACAAGGCCCTGGAGAAGCAGCTGGAGCGCGAGGCACGACGGGCCGCGGCGGGGAACGCCCGATGAGCACGCGGCCGGAGGCAACGACACCGCGGGGACTGTTCTTCGCCCTGCTGGCGCTGCTGGTGTGGCTGCCCCTCCCGCTCGGCAGCAACCGCCCCTGGGCCTGGTCGCTGATGGAGACGGCGGTGTTCCTGCTCTGCGCCCTGTGGCTGGCGGGTGTGGCGCGTGGACGGTGGCAGCCGACGCCGGCCCTGCGCGAGGCCCGCTGGGTGCTGACGCTGCTCGGGGTGTGGCTCGGCTGGGGGCTGCTGCAGGCCATGCCGCTGCCGGCGCCGCTGGTGGAACTGCTCTCGCCGGCGGCTGCGGCGCTGCGCGCGGCGGCGGGGCTCCCCGCCGACGGCTGGCAGCCCCTGTCGCTGGACGTGCACGCCACCCTGGCCGCCTGGCTCAAGGGGCTGGCCTACGCGGGCGTGCTGGTGCTGGTGCTGGCGCTGGTCGAGAGCCGCCGGCGCCTGCGGACGCTCGCCACGACCCTTATCCTGGCGGCAGTATTCCAGGGGATGCTCGCCAGCATGCAGGTACTGAGCGGCTGGGAGTTCCTGTTTATCGAGAACAAGGGGGTTGCCCACGGCACTTTCGTGAACCGCAACCACCTGGCCGGGTTCCTGGAGATGAGCCTGGCGCTCGGCATCGGGCTGCTCATCGCCTCCATGGCCGGTGGCGGCAGCCGGCGCAACTGGCGCCAGCGGCTGCGGGAGTGGGCGCGGCTGCTGCTGGGGCCCAAGGCGCGGCTGCGCATCTACCTGGCGGTGATGGTGATCACCCTGGTGCTGACCCACTCGCGCATGGGCAATTCCGCCTTCTTCGCCAGCATGCTCGTCACCGGCCTCCTGGCGCTGCTGCTGTTCCGCAACTCGCCGCGGCCGGTGGTGGTGCTCATCGTGAGCCTGGTGGTCATCGACACCTTCATCGTCGGGGCCTGGTTCGGCATCGAGAAGGTTAAGCAGCGGCTGGAGGAGACCCGGCTCAGCTCCGAAACCCGCGACGAGGTGGATATTTATGCCTGGGACCTGTGGGGCGATT
>JAQVKR010000345.1 GCA_028694565.1 Gammaproteobacteria bacterium
ATGGGCACGCTGCGCTTTGCCCATCCTACCGGCTGACGGTGGAGCCGTCGCAGCGCAAGGAGGGGTAGGAGGCCAGCCCCTGGCCGAATGGATAGGCGGGAGCCGTCGGTTCGGCCAGGGGGATCGTTTCCTGCCGGGCGCGCCGGCGCAGGAGGTCAGGCGCGGGATGGGCAGAGGAGCGCGGCGACGCGCCCATCGGCGTGGAGGCCGGCGTGGGCGTGATGGGCACGCCGCGCTTTGCCCATCCTACCGGCCTGGCGTCTTGGCGGTGAACCAACAAAGAGCAGCGCTGGGTGGGCAGAAATCCCTGCCCGTTGCGAACCAGGAACCGGAAGCCGAGGAGAACGTTCATGATTACCCCTCTCTACGTGGTGGCGGGCCTTGTCGTTGCCCTCCTGCTCTACTCCTTCAAGATCCTGCGCGAGTACCAGCGCGGCGTGGTCTTTCTCCTCGGGCGCTTCTGGAAGGTGAAGGGCCCCGGGCTGATCATCATCATCCCCTTCATCCAGCAGATGGTGCGGGTGGACCTGCGCACCGTGGTCATGGACGTTCCGAGCCAGGATGTCATCTCCCGCGACAACGTCTCGGTGAAGGTGAACGCGGTGATCTACTTCCGCGTCATCGATCCGGAGCGGGCCATCATCCAGGTGGAGGACTACTTCGCCGCCACCAGCCAGCTGGCCCAGACCACCCTGCGCTCGGTGCTGGGGCAGCACGAGCTGGACGAGATGCTGGCCGAGCGGGACAAGCTCAACGAGGATGTCCAGCGGATTCTCGACACCCAGACCGACGCCTGGGGCATCAAGGTGGCCAACGTGGAGATCAAGCACGTGGATCTGGACGAGAGCATGATCCGGGCCATCGCCAAGCAGGCGGAGGCGGAGCGCGAGCGGCGGGCCAAGATCATCCACGCCGAGGGCGAGATGCAGGCCTCGGCCAAGCTGCTGGAGGCCGCCGAGGTCCTGTCCCGGAGGCCCCAGGCCATGCAGCTGCGCTACCTGCAGACCCTCTCCGGCATCGCCGGCGAGAAGAGCTCCACCATCATCTTCCCGGTCCCCGTGGACACCATCGACACTTTCATCGAGAAGGTGGGGCGCGCGGTCCGGCCTCGCGGGGAGGAGGGCTCGGTTTCCTGATTCACCACGGAGGCACGGAGGACACGAAGAAAGAAGAAAGGCAGTTAACCGCAGATTTGCGTGGATTAACACAGATTGGTTGTTCCGCGTGGCTGGCCCGGAGATGGACCATGTGCTGCGGGTTCTCCAGACAGTGTCCGCGACGGCCAGCAGTCGGCGCAGGATGGGCAAAGGAGCGCGGCGACGTGCCCATCGGTGTGGAGGTCCGTGCGGGCGTGATGGGCACGCTGCGCTTTGCCCATCCTACGGGCTGAACGTCTGGAAACATGGCAGAAAATCGGCCTTTTATCAGTCGGTGCAGGATGGGCAAAGGAGCGCGGCGACGTGCCTATCGGTGTGGAGGTCTGTGCGGACTTGATGGGCACGCTGCGCTTTGCCCATCCTACGGGTTGAGCGTCTGGAAACATGGCAGAAAATCGGCCTTTTATCAGTCGGCGCAGGATGGGCAAAGGAGCGCGGCGACGTGCCCATCGGTGTGGAGGTCCGTGCGGACGTGATGGGCACGCTGCGCTTTGCCCATCCTACGGGCTGAGCGTCTGGAAACATGGCAGAAAATCGGCCTTTTATCAGTCGGTGCAGGATGGGCAAAGGGGCGCGGCGACGTGCCCATCGGTGTGGAGGTCCGTGCGGGCGTGATGGGCACGCTGCGCTTTGCCCATCCTACGGGCTGCCTTTTTCCTTTCACCTTTCGCCTTTCTTCGTGTCCTCCGTGCCTTCGTGGTGAAATGTTGCTTTTTATCAGAAAACTCCGAGATGCCGATGGGTTGCCGTATACTCGGACGCCCGTACCTGCGTTTCCTGGTGAACTGAGTCGTGGATTTTCCCGCCGGCATCGTGGGCGCCCCGTGGAGCTGGCTGGGGCACCTCCTCTACCTTCCGGTCCTGCTCTGGGCCCTGTACCGGGCGCCGTGGTGGCGTGTGCGCCACGGCGAGGGCCAGCACCTGTTCCTCGGCGCCTGCGCCCTGGCGGTGGTGCTGTGGAGCATCCGCGCCGGCGTGACTCCGGGGCTCAACTTCCACCTCCTGGGCGCGAGCCTGATCACGCTCATGTTCGGCTGGGAGTTCGCCATCATCATCCTGAGCATCGCCCTGGCGGGCATCACCGGCTACGGAAGGGCGGGCTGGGACATGTTCGCCCTCAACGGGGTGCTGATGATCCTGCTGCCGGTGCTGGTCAGCTACCGCATCTTCCTGATCGTCGACCGGAAGATGCCCAACTTCTTCATCTATGTCCTCGCCTGCGGCTTCTTCGGCGCCGGGCTGACCGTCGCGGTCGCCGGGCTGGGTGCCATGCTGGTGCTGTGGCTGGGCGGGGTCTACAGCATCGATCACCTCGCCAACAACTACCTGCCCTACTTCCCCCTGCTGATGTTTCCCGAGGGGTTCCTCAACGGCTGGCTCACGGCGGTGCTGGTGGGCTTCAAGCCCCACTGGATGCGCACCTTCCGCGACGAGCGTTACATTGACGGGAAATAGCGGCGGGTTGAGAGGGAAAGCGCAGCGGGTCATGGGGTGCGCCGTGCGCACCCAGGGGAAACAGAGAGAGGATGGAGGATATGCGGGCTGGCGCGGCCATCCCGGGGCAACGGGAACCCCGCAGAGGCGTAGGATGGGCAAAGCGCAGCGTGCCCATCACACCCGCACTGTCCAGGGCGTCGGATGGGCGCGGTGCGGCGTGGCCGCCACCTCCCGCGCACCGATGGGCACGTCGCTGCGCTCCTTTGCCCATCCTACGGACGCTACGGACTTGCGCCTCGAAACCCTCCCTTATTCGAACCGCATGGAGAGATCCACGGCCCGGACGTCCTTGGTGAGGGCGCCGGTGGAGATGTAGTCCACCCCGGTCTCGGCGATGGCGCGGACGGTGTCCAGGGAGACGCCGCCGGAGGCCTCCAGCTTCGTCCGCCCGGCGGCCTTCTCCACCGCCGCGCGCAACCCGTCCAGGTCGAAGTTGTCCAGCAGCACGGTATCGGCGCCGGCGCCGATGGCCTCGTCCAGCTGCCCGAGGGTTTCCACCTCCACCTCCACCGGCCGGCCCGGCGCGCTGGCGCGGGCGGCGGAGATGGCGGCGGTGATGGAGCCGCAGGCGGCGATGTGGTTCTCCTTGATGAGGAAGGCGTCCCAGAGGCCCATGCGGTGGTTGTGGCAGCCGCCGCAGGCGACGGCATACTTCTGGGCCGCGCGCAGGCCGGGGAGGGTCTTGCGGGTGTCCAGCACCCGCGCACCGGTGCCGGCCACCGCCTCGGCGTAATGGCGGGCGAGGGTGGCGGTGGCGGAGAGGGTCTGGAGCAGGTTGAGCGCGCTGCGCTCGCCGGTCAGCAGCGCCCGCGCCGGTCCCTCCAGGGTGCAGAGGGTCTGCTCCGGCTGCGCCGCGTCCCCGTCCTCCAGCTCCCAGTCCACCCGCACCGTGCCGTCCAGCTGGCGGAAGACCTCGTCGAACCAGGCCCGCCCGCACAGCACCGCCGTCTCGCGGGTGACGACCCGCGCCCGGCCGGCCGTGCCGGCGGGGATGAGCGCGGCGGTGATGTCGCCGCCGCCCACGTCCTCGGCCAAGGCCCGCGCGACCAGCTCCCGGATGGCTTCCGCTTCCATGGGATCAATCCACCGCCAGCAGTTCCACCTCGAACACCAGCGTGGCGTTGGGCGGAATGACGCCGCCGGCGCCCTGGCGGCCGTAGCCGAGCTGGGGCGGGATGGTCAGCCTGCGCATGCCGCCCACCT
>JAQVKR010000346.1 GCA_028694565.1 Gammaproteobacteria bacterium
GGGGGGAACACGGCGATTCAACCACCACGCCCGGGCGCCCGTCGCGGACCGGCGGGGGAACGTTGCCCCCACACCGGAACCGCGCCTGCGCATCTCCGCCCCGCGCCCGGCAGCGGACGGATTCCCTGTCTCAGATCCAAGCAGTGATTCCCCCCGTTGTCGACCTCCCGCCCGCTCCGGGGCCATGGGCGGGAGATTCCGGGGCGGCGGGCTCGGATCCCCGAATAGCGACATTTGTCACGAATTTCATGGAGAAAATCCGGGGAAACAACCGTTATGGGATCAGACAGGGGCCTTCCAGGGACGGAGGGCCCTTGTCCCCAAGCCACGGGAAGATCAACAAAAACCGGCATGAGGATCCATTCCTGCCGGGATGCCGGACAGATGGGGCTGAACCGGCCGCCAGGGAGCGATGCCCGGAATGCGTCCGGGTACACCACGATGGGGGTAACCGCCATGACAAGAAGAGCAGGCCGGCCAGGCTACTGGCTGCTGATGTTGACGCTGATCCTGGGCGCCGGGCATGCCGGCCTCCAGGCCCAGGCATCGGACCACAGGAAAATCCGGGTCAGCAAGGATGAAAGCCGCGTCCGGGTGTCCGCGGAAGAGTCGTTGCTCATCGACACGGCCAAATGGGATCGCGAGCGCAACCGGCTGGAAGCGAACGGCCGCAGCGGCCGCCGGGCCACCGTGGTGCTGGCCGACGCGGCCAGTGGTGAAACCCTGTCCACCGTCACGGCGGACCGGAAGGGCCAGTGGCGGGTGCGCGTCTACGGCCTGAACGCGGCGCCCTGCCGGGTGCGCGCCAGCAGCAACGGCGGCAGCGTGGAGAAGGATGTCGAGCAGGCCCCCTCCGACTGCGGCGCACCGCCGCCCCCGCCGCCGCCCAGCGGCGGCGACCTGGGCGAGCTGCGGGTGCTGGCCGCCAATGATCTCGGCATGCACTGCGCCGACCTGGACTACCAGATCTTCAGCATCCTGCCCCCCTTCAACGTCCTGCACGCCCAGGTGGTGGAGCGCGGCCAGGGCGGCGGCGAGCCGCGGCTGCTCAGCGACGCGGACGTGCGGCTGACCTACGCCGCCAGCTCCAGTCCGCTGGACCCGGCCGGCGCCGGCTCCATCAACACCACCAGCGGCCATACCACCGGCGGTGTTCCGAAGACCAACTTCTGGGACCTCGGCGCCATTACCGGCAAGACCCTGGCCTACGACACCTACGCCGTGCTCTATCCCTACGACAGCGGCGTGGGCGACAGCATCCTGGCGCTGTTCGAGCCGCTGCCCGTCGATCGCGGGCTGCCGGTACCGGACATCAACGAGCTGCTGGCCGGCAACCTGGTGCCCCACCAGCAGGACATGCCGGGCGCCGCCAACACCCCGCAGCCGTTCAGCCGCTTCGATCGCGACCTGGCCTTCTTCGCCGGGCTGACGGTGCAGGGCCAGACCATCGGCAAGGTGATCCCCGGGGTGAACTGGTTCGCCGCCGACGGCATTCCGATTGTGCCGGTGGATGACCAGGGCCGCAGCAACGCCTATCCGCTGATGAAGGTGGAGGCGCGCGACAAGGCGACCGACGCCGTGCTGGCCGCCACCGACGTGGTGCTGCCGGTGGCCTCCGAGGCCGACTGCCAGACCTGTCACGCCGCTTCCGACGACGGCTACAGCGGCCTGGCCAGCGACTTCGCCGGCGTCAACACCGACGCCGATCCGGGCAACGACTTCCTGGTCATGACCGAGGCCCGGGCGCTGGCCGACGGCCTCGGCCCGCAGTACCTGCTCAACGCCGCCAAGGTCAACATCCTGCGCCTGCACGACGCCAAGCACGGCACCGACCTGGACCACCAGCGCCCGGTGCAGTGCTCCCAGTGCCACTACTCCCCGGCGCTGGATCTGGCCCAGGCGGGTCCGGTGGATGACGCCGCGGGCCGCCAGCAGACCACCCACATCAGCATGTCGCGGGCCATGCACGGCCATCACGGCGGCCTGACCTTCGGCGGCGGCGACATCTTCCCGCAGATGCCCGCGCCGGACGACCCGGCGCGCGACCAGCCGGCCAACAGCGTCTATCCGGGCGCGGACGCGAGCCTGACGGTGACCGAGTACGTGCTGCAGGAGACCTGCTACCAGTGCCATCCGGGCAAGCAGACCCAGTGCCTGCGCGGCGCCATGGACGCCGGCGGCGTGGTCTGCCAGGACTGCCACGGCAACATGGAGCAGGTGGGCAACGACTTCACCGGCCAGCTCAGCGCCGCCAACCCGGCGCCCGACGGGCTCGACCTGGGCAAGCGCATCCCCTGGGCCAGCGAGCCGGCCTGCCAGTCGTGCCACACCGGCGACGCGGCCAGCCCCAACCACCCGGCCGGCGCGGTGGTGGCCCCGGACGGCATCCGCCTGCTGCAGGCCTACATCCTCGGCGACCCGGACGCCAGCCCCATCAAGGTGGCGGATTCACGCTTCGCCGAGAACGAGAGCCTCTACCGTCTCAGCAACGGCCACGGCGGAGTGATGTGCGAAGGCTGCCACGGCAGCACCCACGCCATCTTCCCCAACCCCAATCCCATGGCCAACGACAACGTGACCTCCAGGCAGCTCCAGGGCCACTCGGGCACCCTCATCGAGTGCGACACCTGCCACGAGCCGGGCAGCCTCGGCATCACCCTCGACGGCCCCCACGGCATGCACCCGGTGAACGACACCCGCTGGGTCAACGGTCACGAGGACCTGGGTGACAAGCGCCCGGAGCTGTGCACCACCTGCCACGGCACCGACGGCCTGGGCACCGTGCTCTCGCGCACGGCCGCCGAGCGCACCCTGCCGCGCAAGGAAGGCGGCGGAACCGTGACCCTGGCCAAGGGCACCGAGGTGGGCTGCGTGGAGTGCCACGAGAACAAGATCACCCACTGACCCCTCCCTTCCCTATTTGGGGCCTCCGACCCGCACGGGCGCGCCTTGCCCGTGCGGGTTTTTCTTTGGGCGCCGGGATAAGGAAATAAGGGTGAATGGATAAGGGATAATGGATAAGGGTGGCTGGAGTCAGAACGGGCGTTTCAGTTTTCAGTTTTCAGTTTTCAGTTTTCAGTTTTCAGTTTTCAGTTTTCAGTTTTCAGTTTTCAGTTTTCAGTTTTCAGTTTTCAGTTTTCAGTTTTCAGTAAGGAGCGTCCCCGGAAATCCGGGGCCCGCGCAACTCCTTCACCTTTATCCCTTCACCTTTATCCCTTCACCCTTCTCACCGTCCGTTTCCGAGACTCCGCTGCCGAATCCGCGACTCAGATTCCCGGCAGGCGGACGCGCACCCGCAGGCCGCCCAGTTCGGGGGAGCGATCGAAGCGGAGGCTGCCGCCGTAGAGCTGGACGATGTCCTTGACGATGGACAGTCCAAGGCCGTGTCCGGCCACCGACTCGTCGATGCGCACACCGCGGCCGGTGAGCTGGTCGAGCTGCTCCCCGTCGCAGCCCGGACCGTCGTCCTCCACGTCCACGGCCAGCCCGGCGCCGGTGGCCACGCGGCAGCGCACCCGCCCGGCGGACCACTTGCAGGCGTTGTCCAGCAGGTTGCCGAACAGCTCCAGCAGGTCGTCGCGGTCGCCCTGCACCGCCCGGGCGGGGCCGTCGAACCGCAGGGCGATATGGACCCGCTGCTCGTCGTGGATGCGCTCCAGCACGGCCACCAGCCCATCGAGGTCGTCCACCGGCTGGAACCGCCGTCCCGGCGCGCCGCTGCCCGCCAGGCGCGCCCGCCGCAGCTCCCGCTCCATGAGCTGGCGGATGCGGTCGGTATGCTGCTCCAGCTCGGCGGCCACCTCCGGCCGATCCGCCAGCGCCTCGCCGCGGGTAATCTGGGTGACCA
>JAQVKR010000347.1 GCA_028694565.1 Gammaproteobacteria bacterium
TTATAGCTCGGCCGGCGCGACCAAGGGCCGGACCGGGTTCCGGGCCTACACCGGTTCGGGGCGTTCCCAGACCACGGCGGGCGACTGGGCGAACTTCCCCGGGCGCATCCAGGCGCTGGCGAAGCGCCTGCAGGGGGTGCTGATAGAACGGCGCCCGGCGCTCGACCTCATTACCGAGCAGCGCAACCCCGGGACGCTCATCTACGCCGATCCCCCCTACCTGCACGAGACCCGGGTCATCGACGGCGGCTCCTGCTACCGCCACGAGATGTCCGAGCCGGAGCACGTGGCGCTGCTGGCGCGGCTGCGCAAGACACGGTCCGCGGTGGTCCTCTCCGGATACCGCAGCGAGCTCTACGACGACCTGCTGCTGCCCTATGGCTGGGAGCGGCACGAGACCCAGGCCCACGCCAACGGCCGCCGCGGCACCGTTCCCCGGACCGAGTGCCTGTGGCTGAACCCGGTCTGCATCGCGGCGCGGGACGGCGACCAGGGGAGGCTCTTCGCATGAACGGCCAGCCTGTCGTCGTCTCACCCCACACGCGGGCGCTCGAAGCCCTGATCCGGGCCCAGGCCGAGGCCCTGTCCACACCGGGCGCGGGCGGCGCCGAGCAGGAGGGGATGCTCTTCCTGGGCACCTGGCATGACGCCTACCCCACCATTCTGGTCCGGGACCCCTTCCTGACCGACGGGGCGAAGGTGCACTTCCTCTACCTGATGCAGGAGGCGCGGCGCAAACCCAACGGCGCCATCGCCATGCCCTCGGTCCGGGAGACCTGCCGGGTGCTCGGCCACTCCCGGGGGACGGTGATCCGCAATCTCCTGCTGCTGCGGATCACCCGCTGGATCAGCCTGTGCCAGCGGGTCCGTGATGCCTCCGGGCGCTTC
The DNA here is from genome assembly GCA_028694565.1 of Gammaproteobacteria bacterium. Lineage (GTDB taxonomy): Bacteria > Pseudomonadota > Gammaproteobacteria > DSM-26407 > DSM-26407 > Thioalbus. Next base: position 889 of record JAQVKR010000347.1, read on the forward strand.
CGCGGCAACCTCTACGCCATCCACAGCGAGCCGGCGCCCCTTGCCGACGCCACCTACCTCGACGACGGCTACATCAAGCTCCTCGAGGAGTCCGCCCACGGGCACCGGAACCCCCATGTCCGGCGGGCCGCCCAATCGGCCCTGGAGGGGATCGACCGGGACGTGGCCGAGGGGCGCGACCCCCTCGAGCAACCCGATGCCATGGCCCGGCGCATGGAGGCGGCGGCCACGGTGGAGCGGCGTTCGGGCGGATTCTTCGGACTGGCGCTGGGGGGAACGGCCGCCCGGGGCGGTCGTGCGGGGCGGAATGACGCCAGGGATCCTGACGAAGGCGGGGCACCCCGGCGTTCCGTTCACAGTGTGGCCAGCGGCGGGGGTGTTCAAAATTTAGACCCGGTGACGGAACCAGGTACAAATTTTGACGGCGCACCCCCCGTAAACGGGCAGAACGGCCGCAGGGCGGTGCAAATTTTACCAGGTCCAAAATTTGAACCCGGTGGGGCACAGCCAGGTACAAAATTTAGACCCGGCATCCAAGTCACTGAAAACAAAGAAAGTACAAATTTTGGACCTGGTTCCTGTAGTAGTGGTAGTAATAAAACTACAACTACTACAGCGGGGGGCTGTTCAAAATCTGCACCCCCCCCGACGCCCGACGATCTCAGGTGGCCCGAGCAGTTCGACGACAACGTCCGCCGGGTCGTCGGGCGCGTCCTCCGGGCCAGGCTGCCCGCCGAACACCACCAGGACATCCTCGACGCCCTCGCCCACAAGGCGCTGGACACCAGCGATCCTCTCCGCAGTCCCGGGCGGTACGCCGCCGAGCTCTGCGAGCGGGTCAGGGCTGGCGTCTTCGTGCCCGTCGGGCCACCGCTCGCCAGCTGGAGCCCCCCCCATAACCGCGCCCCGGAGCGCGCTTCCAGCACCGGACGCGACCTTGAGCTGAGCCACCTGCGCGGCGACATCCAGGCGCTGGAGCGGCTGATTGAGGCTTCGAGGACCCCGGATGCCCGCAAGGGCCTGGAGACCCAGCTCGGCCGGCTACGGGCCCAGCTCCAGGCGGCGGAATCCCGGCGGGGGGCACGCCCATGAGCGGAGCAGCCAGGTGGCCACAGTGTGGCCACTTCAGGAAATCCTGATGGAGCATGGATGGCCCATCAACAAATACTGATTAATTGGAGCGCAAGTGGAGAACTGACATGGGAAAAAGAGAACTGGAGGAGAACCAGGGTGGCCACACTGTGGCCACCCGTTGACGCCGCATGGAGTGTCAGAAGGGATCGGATGAGATGGGTACAGACTGCCCCGGAGGGGGCCGCGGGTTGTTGGCCAAGGCGCATCCGCGCCGGCCGCCTTTGACGGGGCGGCGCCGCCGGTCGCGACCGTCCCGGTGGGTACGCCGGGTTGCGCATTGGCCAGAGTCTCCGGAGACATCCGGCAAATGGATCTGCCAGGGAGGCGGCGCGGACGAGTGCGGCAGCGGCACTCATGCCTCGGCCTTGGTTGTCCGCGGCCCCCTCCGGGGCAGTCTGTACCTGAACGCCAATCGTAGGCGGTGATAACGATGATAACAACCAAGGCGAGCATCCAGCGGCTACTCCGCGTGCACATGCAGCATGGCGTACCACTGGAGATGAGCGTCCCGTTTCTCCTCAAGCTGGCCGGGTGGGGGGTGGCCGAGACAGCGAACGCGGCCGGATTCACCCGCACCCATCTCTACTTCGCGCTGCGCGGCGATCGGACCGCGCCCGAGCCGCTGCGCCGATTGCTGCGGGAGAGGCTCGGCGCGGACCCCTGGAGCGTGCGCGCGCAAGAACCGATGGAGAACCGGGGTGGCCACACTGTGGCCACCCCGGAAGGAGGAGATTCATGAGCCTGTTACCCGAAACCCTGGCGTTCGGAGAGACGCCGCTGACCCTTATCGACCGCCAGGGGGAGCCTTGGCTGACGGCCATGGATTTGGGACGTGCGCTCGGTTATGCGCACAAAGGGGGTGATCAAACTGAGGAACCCTTCACGTCAGTCAACTATTCACGGCCAATTCTCAACATCTATGACCGCCACGCGGACGAGTTCACAGACCAGATGACCGCCCTGGTGGACATGGAGACCCCCGGCGGCCGCCAGAAGGTCCGCATCTTCTCGCCGCGGGGCTGCTCCACTGAGGCTGCGGGGGTTGGCGCTGGACTCAGCGGGTGGCCACACTGTGGCCACTTCAGGAAATTCTGATGGAGCATGGATGGATCATCAACAAATACTGATTAATTGGAGCGCAAGTGGAGAACTGACATGGGAGAAAGAGAACTGGAGGAGAACCAAGGTGGCCACACTGTGGCCACCCAGGGCGCTGGGAGGGATGCGGAGTGAGAGCGGTTGAGGAGACTGTTCAGGCGGGGCGGCGGACGGGGTGTGGGCCGGGCCACCAAACGCGGCGGCGACGCCTGCCGTCCGGACGGCAGGGGGAGTCCCGAATAACCGGTGTCGGGACGGCACCGGGGGCGTGCAGGGGCTCATCGCTTGGCATGCACGCCAAGGGGCGCCGCCGAAGGCCGGCTCACGGCCGGCAGACCAGCGACGGCTCACGGTCTGCCGGCACTGTGGTGTCCGCCGCCCCGCCTGAACAGTCTCCGGTAAGAATTTAGCAGGCGTTGACAGTGACTACAACAAAACGGCAAGCAGAGGAAATTATTCGATTTCTTGCGGAGCGCGGTGCTGGGTTGGAACTGTCAGTTCCACTCCTCTTCCGGATGCGGAATCTGAACCTCAATCAGATCGCCTCCGAAGCGGGTTACTCGCGCCAATTGCTCTACTTCGCGCTGCGCGGCGATCGGACCGCGCCCGAGCCGCTGCGCCGATTGCTGCGGGAGAGGCTCGGCGCGGACCCCTGGAGCGTGCGCGCGCAAGAACCGATGGAGAACCGGGGTGGCCACA
>JAQVKR010000348.1 GCA_028694565.1 Gammaproteobacteria bacterium
CCGCTTCGAGGACGATCTGCGCCGCATGCGCATGGCCGCCTGGCACGGCGCCGATCACCTGATGGTGATCCGCACCACCGGCCAGTCCCACGTGGACGGGCTGCTGGAGGGCACCCCCGAGGGCATCGGCGGGGTGCCGGTGACCCGCAAGCAGATCCGCGCCACCCGCAAGACCCTGGACGCCGTCGAGGACGAGGTGGGGCGGCCCATCAACTTCCACTCCTACGTGAGCGGGCTGGCGGGGCCGGAGATGGCGGTGCTGTTCGCCGAGGAGGGGGTGAACGGCGCCCACCAGGATCCCCAGTACAACCTGCTCTACCGCGACATCAACCTGCACCGCTCCTTCGTGGACGCCGCCGAGGCCAAGCGCGTCCTCGCCGACGGCGGCATCCTCCAGCTCGACGGCGCCCACAACGCCAACGCCACCGCCAAGGAGGCGTGGAAGGTGACCCCCGAGCTGCTGGTGCAGCACGCGCTGAACACCGCCTACTCGCGGGCGGCGGGGCTGCCCGATGCGCTCATCGCGCTGTCCACCGTGCCACCCACCGCCCCGCCGGCGCCGAAGCTGCGGCTGGATCTGCCCTATGCCGTGGCGTTGCGCGAGCTGTTCCCGGGCGTGCGCTTCCGCGCCCAGCAGAACACCCGCTACATGGAGGCCGACACCCTGGAGGCGAGCGTCACCCATGTCCTCGACACGCTCATCTCGCGCCTCACCTCGGCCGACATCCAGAGCACCATCACCCCCGACGAGGGGCGCAACATCCCCTGGCACTACAACAACATCGCCGGCGTGAACACTGCCCGCCAGACCCTGCTCGGCCTCGACGGCCTGGAGGAACTGGTGGGCCTGAGGCGGGACGCGGCGTTCCGGGCGCAGGTGCGGGAGATCAAGGAGCGCGCCGTGCTTTTCCTGGAGGAGATCCTGGAACAGGGCTACGAGCGGGCGGTGGCCGAAGGTCAGTTCGTGGACTCGGGACTCTACCCGGAGCGCCACGGCGACGGCATCGTGCGCGACCCGGCCGGCGGCGACGGCGCCGGCACGGTGATCGAGCGCGCCCCCGGCTACGGCGCGCCGGTCTGCAGCCACTTCGGCGCCAACGTCTACGGGCAGGGCGGGGAGAAGCCGTGCGCGGCCTACGGCGGCTGCACCCTCTGCGATCCCGCGAAGATCGTCTACATCGACGAGCTGGACCCGGAGGACAACGTCGAACGGCGCCTGGAGCAGCCGCTGGCGGAGCGCGCCGCGGGCCTGCTGCGCCCCGAGGTGGAGAAGCACGGCGACGGCGTCGTGTGCGTCACCCTGTTCGTGCCCGCCGACCCGGCCACCGCCGAGGCCGCGGCCCTGGAGATGGCCCGCCACATGGGGCTGGCGGCGCCGGAGGTGATCAGCCGCCGGGTGCTGCACCCGGCGGAGGGCTCCGTGTTCGAGGTGAAGGGGGTGCTGGACCTGGCCCTGCGCGCCGCGCTCCTCCCCGGGGAGGAGCGGCGGGAGCTGCTCCCGGAGGCGGAGATCGAGGCCTTCGCGCGCGCCCGCGAGCTGCGGGTGGTGGCCGCCACGGTGGGCGAGGACGAGCACTCGGTGGGCATCCGCGAAATCCTCGACATCAAGCACGGCGGCATCGAGAAGTACGGCTTCCGCTGCCGCTACCTCGGCACCTCGGTGCCGGTGGAGCGGCTGCTGGAGGCGGCGGCGGAGGAGGACGCGTGCGCGGTGCTGCTCTCCACCATCGTCACCCACGCCGGCATCCACGAGCGGCACATGCGCCGCCTCGACGCCCTGGCCCGGGAGCGGGGGGTGCGGGAGCGGCTGCTGCTGGTGGCCGGCGGCACCCAGGTCACCGACGCCGAGGCCCGCGCCTGCGGCATGGACGCCGGCTTCGGCCGCGGCACCACCGGCCGGGAGGTGGCTAGCTTCCTGGTCGGCCGGCTGCGCGATCGCTGATGGCCCGCCCCAGCCTCACCATCGACACCGCCGCCATCGAGCACAACGCGCGGGCCATCACCCGGCTCTGCGCCGCCCACGGCATGACGGTCGTCGGCGTCACCAAGGCCACCTGCGGCCACCCGGAGGTGGCGCGCGCCATGCTGCGGGGCGGCGTGGCGGCCATCGGCGAGTCGCGGCTGGAGAACATCCACCGGCTCCGGGCGGCCGGCATCGGGGCGCCGATAGTGCTGCTGCGCGTCCCCGCCCTGTCCCAGGCGGAGGCGGTGGTGAGCGCCGTGGCGCTCAGCCTCGACTCCGAGCTGACGGTGCTCGCCGCCCTGTCCGAGGCGGCGGTCCGCCGGCACCGGGTCCACGAGGTGATCCTGATGGTGGAGCTGGGGGACCTGCGCGAGGGGATTCTCCCCGACGATCTCGTCCCCTTCACCGCCGCCGCCCTCCAGCTGCCCGGGATCCGGGTGACCGGGCTCGGCGCCAACCTCGCCTGTTTCGGCGGCGTGGCGCCGGACCGGGAGAACATGGCGCGGCTGGCGGGCCTGGCGCGCGCCGTGGAGGCCGCCTTCGGCCTGCGCCTGCGCTGGGTTTCCGGGGCCAACTCCAGCGCGCTCGAGCTCATCGCCGCGGGGGGGATGCCGGCGGCGGTCAACCACGCCCGCATGGGCGAGTCGATCCTGCTCGGCCGGGAAACGGTGCACCGCCGACCCTGGCCCGGGACCCGCCAGGACGCCTTCGTGCTGGAGGCGGAGGTGATCGAGCTGAAGGACAAGCCCTCGGCGCCCCGCGGCGCGCGCGGGGAGGACGCCTTCGGCCACCGGCCCGAGTTCGCGGACCGCGGCACGGTGCGGCGCGCGCTGCTCAACCTGGGGCGCGAGGATGCGGATCTCGAGGGGCTCACGCCGCTGGACCCGCGTCTCACGGTGGTGGGCGGCACCAGCGACTACCTGGTGGTGGAGACGGACGGCGCGCCCCTGCACGTGGGCGATCGCCTCGGCTTCGTGCCCAACTACAGCGCCCTGCTGGCGGCCATGACCTCCGCCTATGTGGCGAAACGGACCCGGATTGGGGCACACTCGTGACCCTGCCGCCCGTGAACGGGCACCCCACCAGGACGCCAATGAACGCCAGCTCCGCCCATCTGACCCGCGTCACCATCCATCTCGACCGGCTGACCCGCAACCTGCGCCTGCTGCGGGCGGAGGCGGGCGCGGCCGAGGTCTGGCCGGTCATCAAGGCCAACGCCTACGGTCACGGCGCGGTGGCCATCGCCCGGCACCTCGCCGGGCTCGGCTGCCGGACCCTCTGCGTGGCCCACGCGGACGAGGCCCGGGTGCTGCGGGAGGCGGGCATCGAGGCCACCCTGCTGGTTCTCTCCGCCACCCTGCCCGAACAGGCCGAAGCCGTGCTCGCGGCGCGCGCCGAGCCGGCGGTCTGCACCCTGGAGACCGCCGCGGCGCTGGACCGCGCGGCCCGGCGGGCGGGGACCGTCGTCCCCGTCCATCTCAAGGTGGACACGGGCATGGGCCGCACCGGCATCGGCCCCGACGCGGTGGCGGCGTTCCTCGCCGCCTGCCGGGAGCTTTCCGCCGTCCGGGTGCGCGGGGTCATGAGCCACTTCCCCCGCGCCGACGAGACCGACAAGGACTACTCCCTGGCCCAGGTGGAGCGCTTCCGCGGGGTGGTCGCCACCGCCCGGCGCCACGGGGTGGAGGTGGCGCACCTGGCCAACAGCGCCGGGTTGCTGGACCTGCCCGGATCGCGCCTGGACGCCGTGCGCCCCGGCATCGCCCTCTACGGCCTGCGTCCCTCGGCGGAGATCGCCAACCCCCGGGTGAACGACCTGCTGCCGGTGCTGGAGTGGAAGAGCCGCAT
>JAQVKR010000349.1 GCA_028694565.1 Gammaproteobacteria bacterium
CCTGCTGGCGCTGTTCATCGGCAGCGTGGCCGCCTGGGGGCTGTCGCTGGCGCTGACCCGCCATCTCCACGAGCTCACCCGGGCGGCGGGCCAGATCAGCGCCGGGGATTTCAGCGTCCGGGTGGCGCCGGGGGCGCGCGACGAGTCGGGCGTGCTGGCCCGGGCCTTCAACGCCATGGCCGTGTCCCTGGAGCGGACCGCCCGCCGCGCCCGGCAGGAGCACGAGAAGCGCACCGAGGCCGAGCGCCTGGCCTGCGTGGGCGAGCTCTCCGCCAGCATCGCCCACGAGATCCGCAACCCGCTGGCCGCCATCATCAACTCCGTCAGCCTGCTCGACCGGGAGGACCTGGAGCGCGAGGATCGCGGCGAGGTGGTCGACATCATCAACAGCGAGACCCGCCGCCTGCAGCGGACCCTGAACGATTTTCTCGACTTTGCCCGCATCCGCGAACCGCAGCTGGCGGTGGTGGATCTCTGTCCGCTGGTGGAGGAGGTCGCGCGGCTGGTGGAGCGCGATCCCCAGTCCCAGGGCCGGGTGCGGTTCCGCCTGCGCTTCCTCGACGGTTCCTGCCGGGCGCGCATCGACGCCGACCAGATACGCCAGGTGCTCTGGAACCTGATGCTCAATGCCGTCCAGGCCATGCCCGGGGGCGGCGAGGTGACGGTGCGGGTGGAGTGCGGCGACGGCCGGGTGCAGGTGAGCGTCGTGGATGCCGGCTGCGGCATGGAGGAGGCGTTCGTGGGCAAGGTCACCAAGCCCTTCGTCACCGGCCGCCGGAGCGGTACCGGCCTGGGGCTCGCCATCGCCCAGCGGGTGCTGATGCAGCACGGCAGCGGCTTGAGCATCGTCAGCCAGCCCGGGGTGGGCACCGAGGTCGGATTCGAACTGGGCGCGGTGGGAGCGGAGTGATGGCGGTCATCCTCATAGTCGACGACGAATTCTCCATCCGCAAGACCCTGGGGCTGCTGCTCAAGGCCGAGGGCCACACCGTGCACGAGGCCGGGAGCCTGGCCGAGGCGAAGGCGCGGCTGGAGCAGGCGCCGGCGGATCTCGTCATGACCGATCTGCGCCTGGGCGAGGATGACGGCATCGCGGTGCTGGAGCATCTGCGCGCCAGCGGCAGCGACGCGGAGAGCATCGTCATGACCGCCTACGGCACCATCGAGTCGGCGGTGGAGGCCATGCGGCTGGGCGCCTACGACTATCTGACCAAGCCCATCAATCCCGCCGAGCTGGTGATACGGGTCACCAAGGTGCTGGAGCGCAAGAGCCTGCGCGAGGAGGTCACCCGCCTGCGCGGCGCCCTCGACGGGCGGCACGTGCTCGCCCACGTGGTGGCCGGAAGCCCCCAGATGCAGCGGGTCCTGCAGGTCATCGAGCGCATCCGCGATCGGGATCTGCCGGTGCTCGTAACCGGCGAGACCGGTACCGGCAAGGAAGTGGTGGCGCGCGCCGTGCACGCCACCAGCGCCCGGGCCGCGGCGCCCTTCCTGGCCATCAACTGCGCCACCCTGCCGGAAGACCTGCTCGACTCGGAGCTGTTCGGCAGCCTGAAGGGCGCCTTCACCGGGGCGGTGGCCAACCGCAAGGGGCTGTTCCGCGAGGCCCATGGCGGCACCCTGTTCCTGGACGAGATCGGCGACGTCAGCCCGCGGCTGCAGGCCAAGCTGCTGCGGGTGCTGCAGGAGGGCGAGGTGCGGCCGGTGGGTGGCGACACCCCGACCCGGGTGGATGTGCGCATCATCGCCGCCACCAACCGGGATCTCGACGGCATGGTGGAGGCGGGCGAATTCCGCAGCGACCTGCTGTTCCGCCTCAACGTCCTGCCCATCGCCCTGCCGCCGTTGCGCGAGCGGCGCGAGGACATCCTGCCCCTGGTGCGGCGGGTGCTCGAGCGGCTGCGGCGGGAGCCGGGGCGGGGCGACCTGGGCCTGACTCCCGCCGCCCAGGAGAAGCTGCTGCGCTACGACTGGCCCGGCAACGTGCGGCAGCTGGAGAACATCATCGAGCGCAGCTTCGCCCTCCACCCCGGGCCGGTGCTCGATGCCCACGAAGTCCTCATCACCCCCGCCGGCGTCACCCAGCCGGCCGCCGGCCCGGAGGCGGGCCCGGAGCCGATGGACGATCTGCCCCTGGCCGAGGTGGAGTCGCTGCACATCCGCCGGGTACTGGAGCGGCAGGGGGGCAACCAGGTGGCCGCCGCCCGCGTGCTCGGCATCAGCCGCTCGACCCTGCGCCGCAAACTGGGCCAGAACGGCTGACCCATTCTGCGACACCCCTGCCTCATCCTGGGACATTCCCCTGTGTTCAAAACAGGGGAAAAGACCAACCATTGAGGCATGAATACCACAAAGGGATTTTTTCCTGCCTTTATTGGGGGGAAAGGCCTTGCGCCATTGGCCCGATTCGTAATCGCATGCTGCCATTGTGATATGGATAACCGGCTGATTATTCGTGTTATTCGAGCCTTTGTTGTGAATAAATAATTATATTTTAATATGTTGGTTGGCACTGGCCTTGCAATAGCCTGGAAAAAATATATTCGAAAGCCAGGTGGAGGCCTGCATGGAGCTGTTCAAGAAGACCCTCGACCCGGTCGTGGCGCTGGTGATCATCGCCGTGCTCGACATCTTCATGTTCCTCACCATCGGGGCATGGACGGTGGGCGGCGGCGAAACCATGATGACCGGGCTCATCGCCCAGCTGTTCCTCGGTGACGAGCTCTCCCGCATTCCCTTCTGGGAGCTGGTGTTCCCGCCCGATCCCGGCTACTGGAAGATCTACATCAGCCTGGGGATGCTGTTCGGCGCCCTGGTGGGCGCGCTCATGATCAAGGAGTTCTACTGGCGCTTCCCGCGCCACCTCTCCGAGTGGGTGATGATCACCGTGGGCGGACTGCTCATGGGCATCGGCATCCGGCTCGCCTTCGTCTGCAACGTGAGCACCTTCTTCGGCCTGACCCCGGAGATGAACCTCGGCGGCTACCTGGCGGTGAGCGGCATCCTCGCCGGCGCCTGGGTGGGGTCGCTCGTCTACAAGAAAGTGCTGGAGGGTTGACCATGTCCCCCGTCGGAGAATGCATCACCGCCTTCATCTTCGGTTCCGTGGTGGGCCTGCTGGTGCAGCGCTCGCGCTTCTGCAACACCGCGGCGCTGCGCGACGCCATGCTGTTCAAGACCTACCGCAACACCAAGGCGCTGCTGGTGGCCATGATGATCCTGACCCTCGGCTTCACCACCTTCCTCACCTTCGGCGACGGCAAGCCGCTGCATTTCGACGTGGGGCTGAACCAGGTGATGGGGCTGTTCCTGTTCGGCATCGGCATGGTGCTCGCCGGCGCCTGCACCGTCTCCACCTGGGTCAAGGCGGGGGAGGGCAACATCGGCGCCGTGTGGGCGCTGCTGTTCACCTTCATCGGCATGTTCCTGTTCTCCCTGCTCTGGTCCTTCTCCTACTGGCCGCCGGCGCCGGGGACCATGAGCGGCGAGCCCAACCTGGCCGGCCTGCAGCTGGGCTACGCCAACGCCGCCACCCTGCAGGAGAAGACCGGCATCCCGGCGGTGGTGTTCGGACTGGTGCAGTTCGCGGTGCTGCTGGCCATCTACCGCGCCATCCGCCGCAAGGAAACCGCCGCGGAGCGGGTCAAGGCCCCGGCCGGACAGGGCGCGGGCGCCGCCTCGGCGGGCGCCGTGGCCAGCCGCAACGACTGATTCACTGACAATGAACTGACAAAGAGGAGCACGGACGATGGGACTGTTCGGACGCAAGAAGAGCAATGACGGCGGTGATGCCCGGCCCCAGGGCAGCAT
>JAQVKR010000010.1 GCA_028694565.1 Gammaproteobacteria bacterium
GGTAGGCCGCGCGGGGGTTCTCGGTGAGGGAGGCGTCCTCGAAGCGCGGTTCGCGGCTGGCCGGGTCCAGGACCACGTTCTCCATCACCGCGCCGAAGCGCAGCGCTCCCCAGATCACCGGCTCGCGCTCCGGGCTCAGGTCGATGCACTTGGCGTAGCAGCCGCCCTCGAAGTTGAAGACGCCGCGATCGTTCCAGCCGTGCTCGTCATCGCCGATGAGAAACCGGTCGGGATCGGCGGACAGCGTGGTCTTGCCGGTCCCCGACAGGCCGAAGAACAGGGCCGTATCACCCTCGTCGCCCTCGTTGGCGGCGCAGTGCATGGGCAGGGCCCCCTGGGCCGGCAGGAGGTAGTTCATGATGGTGAACATGGCCTTTTTCATCTCGCCGGCGTAGTGCATGCCGCACAGCAGGACCCGGTGCCCGGTGATGTCGATGAGCACCGCCCCGTCGCTGTTGACGCCGTCGCGCCCCGGATCGGTGCCGAGGCCGGTCGCATTGACCAGCGTCCACTGCGGCGTGGCGCAGACCATCCCCGGATCCGGCCGCACGAACAACTGGCGCACGAACAGGTTGTGCCAGGCCAGCTCGGTTATCGCGGTCACCCCGATCCGCATGTCCGGATCGGCGCCCACGCAAAGCCGGGAGACATAGGGCCCGCCCTTCGCCAGGTGGTCCAGGGCCCGCTCCCACAGCGCCTCGAACCGCTCCGGCTCGATGGGCTGGTTGATGGCCCCCCACTCCACCGCCCCGTCGGTGCCGGCGTCCCGGACCAGGAACCGGTCCTTCGGCGAGCGGCCGGTGCGCCGCCCCGTGCTCACCGTCAGTGCGCCGTTCGCTGCCAGCACCCCCTCCTTGCGCCGCAGGGCCTCCTCCACCAGCTGGACGGTGGGCAGATCGATTCGTGCGCCGGGCAGGAGTTCGAGCGGGAACGGGGTTGGGGTGGCGGCTGAGGGGGTGTCCATGGTCAGGCTCCTGTGGGAGATGCGGCGCCGATGCCTGTTCAAGGTTAGTACGATTCCGTGCCGGCAGGCCAACGGCGGTATCCGGCCGACGAACTTTTTTCTGACTTTCCGCAAGGACAACCGGGCGCCGGGGACCTATCGTGGAGGGGAGGTCCGCGCTCTGCCCGTGCCTCCGCGGGGCGTCGGCGGGTGGATTCGGCATTCGCCACGCGCTCCCGGAGGGCAGCCCGCCGGCACTCGTCTATGCTTATGTTGCTGCCGCGGGGACATCGAGCCGACTCGGCCCGGCAGCGTGGAGGAACGTCAGGAAAACCAGCACAAGGGGAGCCCCATGTCGGAGCAGCGCATGGTCACCATCGATGGAAACGAGGCGGCCACCACCATCGCCCACCTCACCAACGAAGTCATCGCCATCTACCCCATCACCCCCGCCTCGCCCATGGGCGAGCTGGCCGACGAATGGTCGGCCGACGGCCGGAAAAATCTCTGGGGCACGGTCCCCCATATCGTGGAGATGCAGAGCGAGGGGGGCGCGACGGCCGCCATCCACGGCGTGGCCCAGGCCGGGGCGCTGACCACCACCTTCACCGCCTCCCAGGGCCTGCTGCTGATGATCCCCACCATGTACAAGGTGGCGGGCGAGCTGACGCCGATGGTGATTCACGTGGCGGCCCGATCCCTGGCCTGCCAGGCGTTGTCCATCTTCTGCGACCACGGTGACGTGATGGCCACCCGGGCCACGGGCTTCGCCCTGCTGGCCTCCAACTCGGTGCAGGAGGCCCACGACATGGCGCTGGTGGCCCAGGCGGCCACGCTGGAGAGCCGGGTGCCGTTCCTGCACTTCTTCGACGGGTTCCGCACCTCTCACGAGGTGTCCAAGGTGTCGCTCATCGACCACGACTCGGTCCGGGCGATGATCCGGGAGGAGTTCGTCCATGCCCACCGCGCCCGGGCGCTCAATCCCGAGCACCCGGTGGTGCGCGGCACCTCCCAGAATCCGGATGCCTACTTCCAGGCCCGCGAGAGCGTCAATCCGTTCTATGACCAGGTGCCGGACACCGTGCAGGCGGTGATGGACCGGCTCGGCGGCCTTACCGGTCGCCGGTACCGGCTGTTCGACTACGTCGGCGCGCCCGACGCCGAGCGGGTCATCGTCATCATGGGCTCCGGCGCCGAGACGGTGGAGGAGACGGTGAACCACCTGGTGGCGCGCGGCGAGAAGGTGGGCGTGCTCAAGGTGCGCCTGTTCCGCCCCTTCGCCAGCGCCCGGTTCATCGAGGCGCTGCCGCGCTCGGTGCTGCGCATCGCGGTGCTGGACCGGACCAAGGAGCCCGGCGCGGACGGGGAGCCCCTGTACAAGGACGCGGCCACCGCCATCCTCGGCCACGCGGCCGGCGGCGGCGAGCACTTCAAGGGGCTGCCGCGGATCTGGGGCGGGCGCTACGGGCTCTCCTCCAAGGAGTTCACGCCGGGCATGGTCAAGGCGGTCTTCGAGGGCCTCAAGCAGGGCAAGCTCGGGAACCCCTTCACCGTCGGCATCATCGACGATGTCACCTTCACCAGCGTGGAGTGGGATCCGCTGTTCCGCACCGACGCCATGGAGGGGGTGGTGAGCGCGGTCTTCTACGGGCTCGGCTCCGACGGCACCGTGAGCGCCAACAAGAACAGCATCAAGATCATCGGCGAGCAGACCGATCTCCACCCCGAGGGCTATTTCGTCTACGGCTCCAAGAAGGCCGGCGCGGTCACCGTCTCCCACCGGCGCTTCGGCCCGCGGCCCATCCGCTCCCCCTACCTGGTGGGCGAGGGCGAGGCCGGGTTCGTGGCCTGCCACCAGCCGGTCTTCCTGGAGCGCTACGAGATGCTGGACAAGGCCGCGGAGGGGGCGGTGTTCCTGCTCAACGCCGCCGAGTCCCCCGATCAGGTCTGGGACAGCCTGCCGCGGCGCATGCAGCAGCAGATGATCGACAGGAAACTGCGCTTCTACGCCATCGACGCCTACCGGGTCGCCCACGAGACCGGCATGGGGCGGCGCATCAACACCATCATGCAGACCTGCTTCTTCGCCATCTCCGGCATCCTGCCCCGGGAGGAGGCCATCGAGCGCATCAAGCACGCGGTGGAGGAGACCTACGGCAAGCGCGGCAAGCGCATCGTGGAGCAGAATTTCCACGCCATCGACGCCACCCTGGCCAACCTCCACGAGGTACCGGTGCCCGGCACGGCGAGCAGCCGCATCGAGCAGCGCCCGCCGGTGCCCGATGACGCCCCGGAGTTCATCCGCAAGGTCACCGGGCCGCTCATCGCCGGCTATGGCGATCACATCCCGGTGAGCCTGTTCCCCCCCGACGGCACCTGGCCGGTGGGGACGGCGCGGCTGGAGAAGCGCAACCTGGCCCTGGAGATCCCGGTCTGGGACGAGGAGCTCTGCATCCACTGCGGCAAGTGCCCGCTGGTCTGTCCCCACGCCGCCATCCGCAGCCAGGTATTCCCCGCGGCGCTCGCCGACGGCGCGCCGCCCACCTTCAAGCACGTGCCGGTGAAGGGCAAGGAGTTCCCCGAGGGCTCCCACATCACCTACCAGGTGGCCCCGGAGGACTGCACCGGGTGCGGGCTGTGCGTGGAGATCTGCCCGGCCCACGACAAGAGCAACGTCAGCCACAAGGCGCTCAACATGGCGCCCCAGCCCCCGTTGCGGGAGCAGGAGCGGGAGAACTGGGCGTTCTTCACCACCCTGCCCGAGTTCGACCGCACCAGCATCCGCTGGAGCACGCTGAAGGGGGCGATGCTGGGCGAGAGCCTGTTCGAGTTCTCCAGCGCCTGCGTGGGTTGCGGCGAGACCCCCTACCTCAAGCTCGCCACCCAGCTGTTCGGTGATCGCATGCTGGTGGCCAATGCCACCGGCTGCTCCTCCATCTACGGCGGCAACCTTCCCACCACGCCCTGGACCACCAACCAGGACGGGCGCGGCCCGGCCTGGTCCAACTCGCTGTTCGAGGACAACGCCGAGTTCGGCCTCGGCTTCCGGCTCGCCATCGACAAGCAGAACGAGTACGCCCGCGAGCTGCTGGAGCGGCTGGCCGAGGGCATCGGGCCGGAGCTGGTGGAGGAGCTGATCAGCGCGGATCAGTCCGACGAGGCGGGCATCCTCGCCCAGCGCGGGCGGGTGGCCGATCTGCGCCAACGGCTGACCCGCGTGGAGGGGGCGGAGGCCCGGGACCTGGAGGCGGTGGCCGACGCGCTGGTGAAGAAGAGCGTCTGGATCGTCGGCGGCGACGGCTGGGCCTACGATATCGGGTTCGGCGGCCTGGACCACGTGCTCGCCACGGGCAAGAACGTCAATCTCCTGGTCCTCGATACCGAGGTCTACTCCAATACCGGCGGCCAGACCTCCAAGGCCACTCCGCGCGCCGCGGTGGCCAAGTTCTCCGCCGGCGGCAAGCCCACGGCGAAGAAGGATCTCTCCCTGCTGGCGATGGCCTACGAGAATGTCTACGTGGCCCACGTGGCCTTCGGCGCCAAGGACGTCCAGACCCTGAAGGCGTTTCTCGAGGCGGAGGCCCACGACGGGCCGTCGCTCATCATCGCCTACAGCCCCTGCATCGCCCATGGCGTGGATCTGGCCCACAACCTGCGCCAGCAGGATCTGGCGGTGCGCTCCGGCCACTGGCCGCTGCTGCGCTTCAACCCGGCAAATCTGGAGGCGGGCAAGAACCCGTTGCAGCTCGACTCCAAGCCGCCGGACATCCCGTATACCGAGTTCGTCTCCACCGAGACCCGCTTCAGCATGCTCAAGCGCATGCACCCGGAGGCGGCCGATCGGCTGCTGGCCCAGGCCCAGCACGAGATCACGACCCGCTACAACCGCTACCAGCAGCTTGCGGGCCTGAGCGTGGAGGAGGAAGAGGAGAGCGGGGGGGCTGCCGCAGCCGGAGAGGAGAACGGGGAGCGCTGAAGCCTCGTGTTCTTCGCGCCTTCGTGGTGAGTGTTTTGCATTGAGGGGGAAAAGATGCCCGACCTGAGAACCACCTACCTGGGGCTGGAGCTGGCCAATCCGCTGGTGCCGTCCGCCTCGCCCCTGTCGCGCAGCCTGGACATGGCCCGGCGGCTGGAGGACGCGGGGGCCGCCGCCCTGGTCATGTACTCCCTGTTCGAGGAGGCCGTGGCGGCGGAGGACGCGGAGCTGGCCCAGTTCCTCCACCACCAGGACATCGGCCACGCCGAGGCGACCAGCTTCCGGCCGGTGCCGGGCGACTACCACACCACCCTGGACGACTACCTGGAGCAGATCGCGCGCCTGAAGGGGGCGCTGGAGATACCCGTCATCGCCAGCCTCAACGGCGTCTCCATGAGCGGCTGGGTGGCGCACGGGCGGGATCTCGAGTCCGCCGGGGCCGATGCCCTGGAGCTGAACGTCTACCACGTCGCGGCCGACCCGGAGGAGAGCGGGGAGGAGGTCGAGGCGCGCTACGTGGACCTGCTCACCGCCCTGAGGGGCGTCGTGCGCATTCCCATCGCCATGAAGATCTCGCCCCAGTTCAGCTCCGTGGCCCACATGGTGCGGCGCCTGGAGCTGGCCGGCGCGGACGGGGTGGCCCTGTTCAACCGCTTCTACCAGCCGGACATCGATCTGGAGACCCTGCAGGTCAACCCGGTGCCGCAGCTCTCCCGCTCCGGCGACGCCTTGCTGACGATGCGCTGGATCGCCATCCTGCGGGGCCGGGTGGGTCTCTCCCTGGCGGCCACCGGCGGCATCCATACCACCGAGGACGTCATCAAGGTGCTCCTGGCCGGCGCCGATGTGACCCACCTGGCGAGCGCCCTGCTGCAGAACGGCCCCGAGCATCTGGCCCTGCTGCGCTGCGGCCTCTCCCTGTGGCTGGAGGATCACGACTATCGCTCGGTGGCCCAGATGAAGGGCAGCCTGTGTCAGCGCAACGCCCCGGATCCCAGCGCCTACGAGCGCACCGGCTATCTCGAGACCCTGCACGGCTACCACCGGGCGCTGAAGTCCTGGCATCTTTGACCGGCCCACCCCGCCGGCCCCGCCCCACCGCCGCCAGCCGCGGGGCGGGGCCGGCGGTTCCCGCCAGGGCCGCGTCCCGGCACCCGGCGTGACCCCTCCCCGATACGCCTCGCCCGAATCGCCCGCCGGCCCGCCCGCGTCCCGCTTGGCGCCACTCCCGGCAAATCCCGCCGCCCGGGCCTCTCCCCCCGGGGCCATCGCCACTCCCGCCAGGGTCGCGGGCAAAATTTATGGCTGCATGCAACATATCTATGACACTTTTGTTGCGACGCAATAAATCCACATGATAGATTGGGTTTATAACATGTTGCGCTGCGACAGAGGCCGGCCGGGCACAGACCCTCCACAAGGGGGCGGTGCCGGGCCGGTCGCAAGCGGTCCGTCCCGGGCAGAATCCGCCCGGCGCGGACGGGCGGTCGGCGGGTAATCCCCCCAGCCGCGCGGCAATCGAGGCTCCAGCCACCCAACCCCCGGAGCCCGGCCGCGCGTCCTTGGCTGCGTAGTGCGCCTATCAGAAGCTGATACGTCCTATCAGGGGAGAGCAAGCAATGAATGCGACCAGCAACCTGGCCGAGCAGCTGGCGGAGTTTCCCTACCCGGGGATTCCCACCACCGGTGACGGCACGGCCGCCGTGGTGCATGTGGAGATCCGCGCCACCGAAGCCGCCGCCGCCTATCCCATCACCCCCTCCACCCAGATGGGGGTCGGCTACCAGCAGGCCCACGCCAACGGCTGGACCAATCTCTGGGGCCAGCCCATCGGCTGGCTGGAGCTGGAATCGGAGCACTCCTCCGCCTCCGCGGCCGAGGGCTACGCCCTGGCCGGCGGCCGGGTGACCAACTTCACCTCCGCCCAGGGCCTGATCCTGATGAAGGAGGTGCTCTACACCTCCGCCGGCAAGCACCTGCCCATGGTGCTGCACGTGGCCTCCCGCGCCATCACCTCCCAGTCGCTCAACGTCCACGCCGGTCACGACGACGTGATGGGCGTGGCCGATACCGGCTGGGGCATCCTGTTCGCCAAGAACGTCCAGGACGCCGCCGATCTGAGCCTCATCGCCCGGCGCGTCTCCGAGGATGCGATGACCCCGTTCATCGTCTCCCAGGACGGGTTCCTCACCAGCCACACCATCGAGAACTTCCTCGCCCCCGAGGACGATCTCATCCGGGACTACCTGGGCGATCCGCGGGAGAAGATCCGCAAGCTCTTCGACCCCGAGCATCCGCTGCAGATCGGGGTGGTGCAGAACCAGGACAGCTACATGGCCGGGCGCATCGCCCAGCGCACCTTCTACGACCAGGTGCCGGCGAAGCTGCAGGAGGCGATGGACGAGTACCACCGGCTCACGGGGCGCCGCTACGACCTGGTGGAGCCCTACCGCATGGAGGACGCCGAGTACGCCATCATGGCCATGGGCTCCACCGCCGAGACCGCCATGGCCGCGGTGGAGCACATCCGCTCGCTCGGCATCCGCGTGGGCGCGGTGAACCTCACCAGCTTCCGTCCCTTCCCCGGCGCGCGGCTGGTGGAGGTGCTGAAGAACGTCAAGGCCGTCTCGGTCCTCGAGCGCTGCGACATGCCCCTGCAGGTGGACAACCCGCTCACCACCGAGCTGGAGGCCGCCTTCGCCAAGGCCATGATGGGGGTGGAGGGCTATCCCCGCATCGAGAGCATCCCGATGGTGCTGAGCGGCACCGGGGGACTGGGCAGCCGCGACGTCACCGCCGGCCACATGGTGGCGGTGGCGAAGAACATGGTGGCCGGAGGCAAGCGCTACTTCACCCTCGGCATCGATCATCCGACGGCGCTGGCCGTGGAGTCCGAGCCGGACGTGCGCCCGGAGGGCTCCTTCTCCATCCGCGGCCACTCGGTGGGCGGCTACGGCTCAGTGACCACCAACAAGGTCATCGCCACCATGCTGGGCGACATCTTCGGCTTCCCGGTGCAGGCCGCGCCCAAGTACGGCTCGGAGAAGAAGGGCCTGCCCACCAACACCTACCTGACCACCACCACGGGCGGGAAGATCATGACCCACAGCGAGCTCCAGCAGGTGGAGTTCGTCCCGCTCATGGATCCGAACACCTGGAACATGGGCAACCCCCTGGTGGGTCTGCAGGAGGGCGGCGCGGTGTTCCAGCACACCGATGCGGAAACCCCCGAGGCGCTGTGGGCCAGCATCCCGGCCTGGGCCAAGTACTTCATGCTCGAGCACGGCATCCGCTTCTACGGCGTGGACACCATCGCCATCGCGCGCGAGGCGTGCCAGTCGGACGCCTCGCTGATCCAGCGCTTCCAGGGCGTGGTGCTGCTCGGCGCGTTCCTGCGCATCACCCCGTTCAAGGACGCCGCGGGCATGAGCGACGAGGAGCTCTTCGCCAAGGTGCGCGAGCCGCTGGAGAAGTACTTCGGCAAGCGCGGCCCGAAGGTGGTGGACGATAACCTGAACGCCGTGAAGCAGGGCTACGGCCGGGTCATGGAAGTGCCCCGGGCGGTGATGGAGGCGACCCCCGCCGAGGAATGCGAGCGGGGCCGCGCGGAGTGGGAGAAGAAGGGCAAGGACGTCAACGCCTTCTTCATCTGATGCCACGCCGAGCGACACAGCCGAACCAATCCGAGGGGTAGAGAATCATGACCGACTACAGGAACTTCATCGACCGCCGCCGGGTCTCCGTGCCCACCTGGTACGACGGCAAGCGCGCCCGCGAGGTGCTCGAGGCCTACAACAGCGGCAGCGGCTCCGGGCTCGCCGCCGACCCGTTCGTGGCGCAGAGCATCGTGCCGGCCGGCACCGGCGCGGCCCGCGACTTCAGCTACATCGCGCCCGACCTGCCGGAGCTGATTCCGGGCAACTGCGTGGGCTGCATGGAGTGCGTGCAGAACTGCCCGGACTCCGCCATCTTCGGCAAGGTGGTCACCCCCGAGACCCTGGAGCAGGAACTGGCCGGGGTGAGCGACGCGGCCGAGCGCGAGCTGCTGCGCGCCCAGTACGTGCAGACCACCAAGTACTTCGACGCCTTCGAGAAGAAGCGCGCCAAGGACGCGGACGCGCCCGCCGGCGGGCTGTTCACCATCGCCATCGATCCCACCAAGTGCAAGGGCTGCGGCGAGTGCGTGCCGGTGTGCGGCGACCACGACGCCCTGAAAATGGTGAAGAAGAGCGGCGAGAACCTGCCGCGCTACTTCGACATGTGGAACTTCTACCAGCAGCTGCCCTCCACCCCGAAGGCGTACATCAACCCCAAGGTGGTGGTGGACATCATGCTCAAGGACGACGCCATCCTCTACCTGGGCGGCGGCGGCTCGTGCATGGGCTGCGGCGAGGCCTCGGTGATCCGGCAGACGCTGGCCGCCACCAGCGAGCGGGTGGGGGAGAACTTCGGCATCGTCGCCTCCACCGGCTGCAACACGGTGTTCGGCGCCACCTACCCCTACAACCCCTTCCTGGTGCCGTGGACCAACTCCCTGTTCGAGAACTCGCCCACGGTGGCCATGGGCATCCGCGCCTTCTGGGACGCCCAGGGCCACAAGGATCGCCAGCTGTGGGTGGTGGGCGGCGATGGCGCCATGCTGGACATCGGCTTCCAGGCCCTGTCGCGCATGCTCACCTCGGGGATGAACATCAAGGTGCTGATCCTCGACACCCAGGTCTACTCCAACACCGGCGGCCAGACCTCCACCGCCACCTTCATCGGCCAGGAGGCGAAGATGTCCTCCCACGGCAAGGTGGTGATGGGCAAGACCGAGCGGCGCAAGGAGATCGGGCAGATCGCCATGATGCACCCCCATGTCTACGTGGCGCAGACGGTGGGCGCCATGTCCGGGCACTTCTACAAGTCGGTGCTGGGGGCGCTGGACTTCGACGGCCCGGCGGTGGTCAACGTCTACACCACCTGCCAGCCGGAGCACGGCGTGGCCGACGACCGCTCCTACGACCAGGCCCGCATGGCGGTGGAGTCGCGCGCCTTCCCGCTGTTCATCTACGATCCCACCAAGGGCCGCACGCTGAAGCAGCGCCTGACCCTGCAGGGCAATCCGTCCATGAACCGCAACTGGGCGGAGAAAAAGGGCCGGGACGGCGTCGAGCGCACCATCACCTTCGCCGACTGGGCCCGCACCGAGGCGCGCTTCGCCAAGCACTTCGACCGCGAGGGCAACCCCTCCGAATCGCTGCTGCGCTCCCAGGAGGACCGCCTGGAGAACTGGTGGCAGCTGCAGGAGCTGGCGGGCATCAGGAACCTCGACCTCGAGGACTGAGCGCATCCCCGGCATGACGAAGACGGGCGGCCCGCGGGCCGCCCGTCTTCGTTGTGGACCCTCCGTTCCGGCAGGGGGGCGGAGCGGCCCGTTCTCCGGGAGGGAGGCCGCCTTGACCCAGATCATGTACCTCCAAGGTGGTACGTGCATGATTCCTCCTGAGAGGTAGCCGACAGTGCCCGGTGGGGCAGTGGGGGGGAGGATGACACAGCTGACCTGGTCCGAGGCGATGCGCTTCGGCGTGGAGATCATGGATGATGAACACGAGGCGGCAGTGGCGGAGATCAACGCCCTCGGCGGGCTCGCCGGGGGTGACGCCGCCCGGCTGCGCGCGGCGCTGGCGGCCTTCGCGGAGCATTGCCGGATCCATTTCGGCCACGAGGAGGCGCTGATGGAGGAGTGCGATTTCCCCGCCTGCTCCGTGCACGCCGCCGAGCACCAGCGGGTGCTGGAGGAGCTGGCCGGCGTCATCGAGCGGCTGGATGCCGGCGAACGGGATTTCGTGACCGACTACGTCACCCGGGCGCTGCCGGAATGGCTGCTCTCCCACCTGCGCACCATGGACATGGTGACCGCGGGTTTCATCATCCACAGCCGCGAGCGCCGGGCCGACACGTTCTGAGTCCGGCGCCGCGCGCGGACCACCAGGATCCCTGGAGGCGATCATGGGAGTCAGGACTCTCGGCGCCGCGGTGGCGGTGCTGTTGGCGGCGGCGGTGGCGTCCCAGTCGCTGGCCGCCGAGGACCCCGGGCGGCTGCGGCGCAAGGCGCTGCGCTACGTCGAGCCCCTGCCGGCGGCCATGCCGGGCGCGGAGAGCGACACGCCGGCCCGCATCGAGCTGGGGCGCCGGTTGTTCCACGAGCCGCGGCTGTCCATCAACGATACCCAGTCCTGCAGCAGCTGCCACCGCCTCGACGGCGCGGCCGGCGTGGACAACCTGCCCACCTCCCCCGGCGCGCGCGGGGAGTTCGGCACCCGCAACACGCCCACCGTGCTGAATGCCGGCTGGCAGATAGCCCAGTTCTGGGACGGTCGCGCGGCGGATCTGGCCGACCAGGCCGGCCAGCCCATTCTTAACCCCGTGGAGATGGGCATGCCGGGCGCGGCGGCGGTGGTGGCGAAGCTGCGGACGCTGGAGGGCTATCCGGAGGCTTTCGCGGCGGCCTTTCCCGGCGACCCGGACCCCTTGAGCTTCGCCAACCTGGGCGAGGCCATCGCCGCCTTCGAGCGGACCCTCGTCACCCGGGACCGCTTCGACGACTTCCTCGCGGGCGACGACCGCGCGCTGGGCGAGCCGGAGTTGCGGGGGCTGAAACTCTTCATGGGCCTGAACTGCGTTTCCTGCCACGACGGCCCGCTGGTGGGCGGCGGCCTGTTCGCCAACCTGGGCCAGTACGCGCCCTATCCGAACCAGGAGGACACCGGGCGGCTGGCGGTCACCGGGAAGGAGGAGGACCGCCTCGCCTTCAAGGTGGCGCCGCTGCGCAACGTGGCCCTGACCGGACCCTACTTCCACGACGGCGCGGTGGCTTCGCTCGCCGGGGCGGTGAAGATGATGGCCCGCCTGCAGCACAACCGCGAGCTGGCCGATGCCGAGGCCGCCGACATCGCCGCCTTCCTCGGCAGCCTCAGCGACAAGGGCCGCGCCGGCCCGCCCTGAGGTTCGGGGTTGGTGCGGGGAGAAGCATTTCAACGCCAGGACGCGAAGACGCGAAGACTAGAATAGTGGCGTCCGAGCCCTTGCGCAGAGCCCGAGCCGGCTGCATTCCTCCATTGGTGAATCCGTGCAGGCATAGCTGGACGGCAATGTCTTGCCATGCCCCCTAGACGCCGTGCTTCCTGAGAATACGCTGCAAAGGCATTCTTGGCGTCTCGGCGTTGAAAAGCCGGAACGGACGGGTTCAGGCGGTGAGGCGCATGTAGAGCAGCGGCAGCTCGCGGGGGAGGTCCTCGGGGCGGCGGATGACGATGAATCCGGCCGGGCCGAACAGGTGGGGAAGGTAGTCGCCGGCCTCCCGGTCCACGGTCACGCAGAAGGGGAACAGGCCCGCCCGGCGCGCCTCGATGATGGCCATGCGGGTGTCCTCGATGCCGTAGCGCCCCTCGTAGTGGTCGAGGTCGTTGGGCTTGCCGTCGGTGATCAGCAGCAGGAGCTGGCGGGAGGCGGTCTGGGCCGAGAGCAGGGTGGTGGCGTGGCGGATGGCCGCGCCCATGCGGGTGTAGTAGCCCGGCTTCATCGCCGCCAGGCGGCCCCGCACCCGCGGGCTGTAGGCCTCGTCGAAGCCCTTCAGGAGCTGGAAGCGCACGTGGCTGCGGTGGCGCGATGAGAAGCCGTAGAGGGCGAAGCGATCGCCGGTGGCGGAGAGGGATTCGGCGAACAGGAACATGCTGTCGCGGATGACGTCGATGATGCGCGCCTCGTCGTTGACCGAGGCGTCGGTGGAGAGCGACAGGTCCGCCAGCAGCAGGCAGGCGAGATCCCGGGTGCCGCTGCGGAAGTCCCGGTAGAGGCCCAGCTCGGCGCTGACCCGGCCGTGGCGCTTCTCGGTCAGGAAGTGGAGGTAGGCGTCGAGATCCACCTCGCTGCCCTCGGCCTGGCCGCGGTACCAGGTGCGCGCGGGAGCGAGGGCCTCGAACTGGGTGCGCAGCTTGCGGGCGGTGCGGGCCAGTGCCGGCGGCAGGTCGCAGGGCTGGGCGTCGCGGGCCTCCATCAGCTGCAGCCGGCAGTGATCGCGCAGCAGGGTCCGCCCGCGGTAGTCCCACTCCGGCAACGGAATGCCCTCGCCCAGGGGCAGGTCGTCGTAGCCGGCCGCGGGCAGGTCCAGGTCGAAGCGCAGGCGGCTCGCCACGCTGCGGTTGTCGCGCGCGACGGTGAGCTTCTCCATGTCGTCCAGGGTCCGGGCCGCGTCGCCGCTGTCGTCCTCCTCGGTGGTGCGGTCCACCTTCACGTACTCGGCCCAGCTGAAGATGTTCTCCATGCGGATGCCGAGCAGCCCGTCGCGGCCCTCCGGCGACTCGGTCACCTCGGCGCTGCGCCGCCGGTCCACCTCCCGCTCCGGGGCCGGTTCGCGCTCGGGCTCCTCCCCGTCCCCGGTGTCGGGGAACGGGGCGGCGCCGTCCGCCAGGGGCGGGGAGGGATGCAGCCACAGCGGCACCGGTTCGGGAAGATCGGGCGCCCGCGGCAGTTCCGCCACCGTTCCGGGCTCCCGGAGGGCGGCGCGGAGGGCCTGTTCCTGGGCGGCCGCCTCCGGCGGGAGCGTGTCCGGGCCCGGGCGCAGGGGCAGGTGGGCCGCCACCAGCCGTTGGTAGCGGGGCGCCATGCCCGGGAACCGCGCCAGCGTCCGGCGGGTGAGCTCCTGGTTGCGGGGCAGCCAGGCGCGGGGCAGCGGCGCCACGTCCTCGGCGGCGGCCAGGGCGGCGAGCCACAGGTAGAGATCCCGGTTGAGACCCCGGTCCGGGAACAGGGCGATGCGCTCCGGCAGGCGCAGGGTCTGCGCATCCCGCCACGCCAGCGCCACCCGGCGCTGGCCGTAGGCGATGCGGGCGAGCCAGCCGCGGGTCGCGCCGTAGGGGGTGTGCTCGGCCGCGGCCACCTCCAGTCCGCCGTCCCCGCCCAGCGCCCGGAACAGGATGCCCACCGTGCCCGTGACCTCCTCCAGGGAGACCGCGGCATCGGCGTGGCTGTGATCCGCGGCGCGGGTGATGAAGCGGTGCCAGAGCTTGCCGACGAGCTCTTCCATCAGCGCTCCGGGTGCGGCCGGTCGGGGTCGATGCGCGGCGGTGCCGCCCGGCTGCTGTCCGGCCGCGGCCGGAAGCACTCGGGCGGCACCCGGGGATCGCGGCCGAAGTCGCGATCGGAGACATCCAGCGCGCAGGCCTGGTCCACCCACTGCAGCAGGCTGCCGCTGGGCGAGGCCGCCTGCACCTGGTCGCAGGCCTCGATGCACTGGGCGCACTGGGTGCAGGTGAACATGTGACGCTTGATGGTGCGCGGCTTCAGGCGCATCGGGCAGGCATTCTCGCAGGCCTTGTTGCAGTCGGTGCAGGCGGAGACCCGCGAGCGGTCGAAGCCCACCACCATGGCGCGCTTGTTGCCCATCCATACCAGGCTCTGGAACAGGCCGATGGCGCAGCCGAAGCGGCAGAAGAGGTGGCGGGCGAAGAGGAATTCCACCGTCAGGACCAGGGTGGCGGCGGTGAGGAAGATGGCCTGGAAGCGGGTCAGCGAGCCAGCCAGCAGGTTGCCGTAGACTTCCGCCGGATTCCACAGGTAGGTGAGCAGGGACAGGGCCCAGAGAAAGGCGAATCCCGTTGCCGCCGGGAATACCGCCAGCCACCAGCGCCGGCGCGGGCGGAGCATCCGGCTGTCGGGCTGTCGCTCGGGCAGTGGCCGGCGCTCCCACAGGGTGGGCTTGCCGGAGGCGCGGCGCATGAGGCTGTTGATGAGCTCCACCACCGAGAAATGGGGGCAGAGCCAGCCGCAGTAGAGGCGGCCGTAGCGCCAGGAGAGCCACACCCCCGTGCCCACCACCAGGGCGATGGGCAGGAAGCCGCGCAGGATGATGTTGATCGCCGCCTCGCCGGCGCCGATGCGCCCCTCCAGGAAGGGATCGAGCCCCAGGGTCCACTCCTGCCCGAGGAGGATGAAGTGCCCGATGCTGAGATCGAGCCGGAACAGGTCCAGCGGCGGGGCCAGGACGAACAGCGCGAAGAAGCCCGCCTGGGTCCAGGCGCGCAGAGTCTGTCTATTCATTATGCATGCCGGTCGTGACAGCAGGTGGCCATGCCCACCAGCGGATAGCGGTAGTTGCGGCCGGCCATCGCCCGGGCCAGCCCGATCATCCCCAGCACCACCAGGGTGGAGTGGCAGAGGGTGAAGTAGAGGATCACCACCAGCCAGGTGTGGCCCGAGGCGTAGCCGCCGGTGATGACGATGAGCGCGTTGACCAGCACCAGCAGCAGGCCGGCCCAGACGCTGGCCGAGAGGGTCTGGCGCAGGTGGCAGGCGGCCAGCGGCGGGGCGTCGCGGTGGTGGCGCAGGTAGAGCCACAGCAGTATGCCGAAGGCCAGTCCCGGCGCCAGCAGCAGGTTGGCCAGGTAGAGGGACTCGGCGGCCACGGCCAGCCCCTGGCCGGGCGCCGGGGCATCGGCGGGCCGCTCCGGGAACTGTTCGCGCTCGTCGCCCATTCTCTCCTCCGCGCCCTAGCGGCCGAAGCTCGCCAGCACCACTTCCATCAGCGCCTCCACCGCCTCGGGGTCGTCGGTGAGCGGCTCCACCAGGGCGGCCCGGCAGGCCTCCACGGGGTCGAAACCGCTGCGGATGAGGGTGGCGGTGTAGATCAGCAGGCGGGTGGAGGCGGACTCCTCCAGGTCGTGGTCCTTCAGCGCCCGCAGGGCGTTGGCCAGGTTGACCAGCGTCTGGGCCAGGTCCCGGTCGACGCCGGTCTCCCCTTCGATGACCTCCTGCTCCTGCCGGGCATCGGGATAGCCGAAGCGCAGGGCCACGAAGCGCTGCCGCGTGCTCGGCTTCATGCCCTTCATCAGGTGCTGGTAGCCGGGGTTGTAGGAGACCACCAGCATGAACCCCGGCGGCGCCTCCAGCACTTCGCCGGTGCGCTCGATGGGCAGGATGCGGCGATCGTCGGACAGGGGGTGGAGCACCACGGTGGTGTCCTTGCGCGCCTCCACCACCTCGTCCAGGTAGCAGATGGCCCCTTCGCGCACGGCGCGGGTGAGGGGGCCGTCGCTCCAGTAGGTGACGCCGTCGCCGATGAGGTGGCGGCCCACCAGGTCGGCGGCGGTGAGATCGTCGTGGCAGGCCACGGTGTAGAGCGGGCGGCCCAGGCGGGCGGCCATGTGGCTCACGAAGCGGGTCTTGCCGCAGCCGGTCGGACCCTTGAGCAGCACCGGCAGCTGATGGCGGGCGGCGTGCTCGAACAGCGCCACCTCGTTGCCCTGGGGCAGGTAGAAGGGCAGTTCGCCCGCGGCCTCGTGCCGGGGTTCGGCGTTGGCGGTCATCGTTCGCTCTCCGTCGGCTATGCGCCTGTCATTGCAATCCCAGCAGGTAGGCCCCGGCGATGGATGCGCCCACCGCGGCGAGCCAGAGGAACAGCACCACCCGCCAGAACAGGCGCACGCGGCGCAGGCCCATGAACCAGTCCACCACCAGCTGTCCCTTCACCAGGGTGGTGAGGAGGACGAAGCCCACCGCGGCCAGCCCGCCCAGGTGCAGCTCGCCCACCGTATAGGTGACCCCCGTCAGCGCCACGAGCACCAGCCACACGGCGGTGCAGGGGCGGATGAACCGGGTTTCCGCTGTCGTTGTCGTCATCTTCGCTTACCTGATTACATAGACCAGGGGGAACAGGATGATCCAGACCA
>JAQVKR010000350.1 GCA_028694565.1 Gammaproteobacteria bacterium
GGACCGGTTCGCCGGCGCGGGCTTTCACGTCTTCACCTTCTCGGCCCTGCTCGGGGCCTTCTTCATCGCCACCGATCCGGTGAGCGGCGCGGCATCGGGCCGCGGCCGGCTGGTGTTCGGCGCCGGCGTCGGGGTGCTGGTGTGGATCATCCGCACCTACGGCAGCTATGCCGACGGGATGGCCTTCAGCGTGCTGTTGATGAACATCGCCGCCCCCACCATCGATCACTTCGTCCGCCCCCGGGTCTACGGCCACCGGGAGGGATGAGGGGGGATGCGAGGATAAGGTCCGATGGCTGGGGGCCGGCCCGGCACGGGGGGGCGGGCGGCGGGGCCCCGCTGGGTGCGCGTGACGCCTCGCCCGCCACGCGTCGCGCCCGTCACAGCTCCCGGCTGTGACGCATCCGCTCCACCAGCTCATGCACCAGGGGGGTGCAGATGACCCGCAGCGCGTGCTCCATTTCGCCGCCCGGCACCACCAGGGTGTTGGCTCGGGACATGAAGGCGTTGGGAATCCGCTTCAGCAGCTCGGAGACGTTGAACCGCCTGGGCTCGCGGAAGCGGATCACCAGGATGCTCTCGGCCAGCGAGGGCACGTCGCGGGCGTTGAAGGGGTTGGAGGTGTCCACCAGCGGCACGCGCTGGAAGTTGATGTCGGTGAGCGAGAACTGGGGCGTGATGTAGCGGATGTAGTCGGGCAGCCGGCGCATGATGGTGCCCACCACCGCCTCCGCCGAGGCGCCCTTGAGGGTGGTGTCGCGGTGGATCTTCTGGATCCACTCCAGGTTGATGCTCGGCACCACGCCGATGAGCAGATCCACCCACTGGGCCACGTCGATGCCGGTGTCGTAGCGGGTCTCGAGCCGGTGGCGCTCGCGGATGACGAACGGGTTGTGGGAGGGGCTCATGTGGCGGTGGGACCAGGTGGCCTCGATGCAGCCCCCGTGCAGCCCCTCGTAGAAGAGCAGATCGGTGCCGTCGCAGATCTCCGCCCAGCGGGTGAAGCTGCCCTCGGGCACGTCCAGCGCCTCGGCCTGCGCGGCGGTGCCCGCGTAGCGGCGGATGAGGCCGGTGCCGGTGCGCGAGTATTCGCGGAACAGCCCCTCGAGCCGGTCCAGCAGGTTCGCCTCGGGCCCGAAGTGGCTGATGGGCCGCCCCTCGCCCACCGATGCCCGGAACGCCGCGCGCATGGTGTCGCGGTCGTAGCGGCGGAAGCTCTCGCCGTCCACGCACACGGCGTTGACCGCCTCGAGCTTGAAGATGTCCTCGAACACCGCGCGGACGGTGGTGGTGCCGGCACCCGAGGAGCCGGTCACCGCGATGATGGGATGCTTGGTGGACATGCGCCCTCCGTGCCAGGCCTGCGCGTCTGTGCATCCGGTTCCCGCCGCCGGGCGCGGTCGGGCGCGGCTGTGGCATATTCACAAACGCTCAAACTGCTCTTCATACCCGAAACCGGCACCGGGTGCACGGTGCAGAGCAGCATGCCCGCCCCGGACCCACCGCTCAAGGCTCCCGCACGAGCCGGAAGCCGATGATGTCGTAGCGTACGCTCGGACGGCAGTGCATGTGGCGCTTGCTGCAGCGGGCGAAGTGGGACTCGTGTGACCAGGAGCCTCCGCGCACCATCCTGCTGGGGCCCTCCTCGCGATACAGCGGATTCCACTCCTGGTGCTTGGCGTAGGCGTCGGGCGCGTAGATGTCCGCGACCCATTCCCATACGTTGCCCGACATGTCGTGGAAGCCCGCCTCGTTGGGGGGGAAGCTGCCCACCGGCGCGGTCTCCGGCCACGGATCCTCTTCCCCGTCCTCCGCCGCCACGTTGGCCAGCTCGGCGCCGTAGGCGCCTGTTTCGGTGCCGAAGCGGCGCTCCTTTCCGCCGGCACGGCAGGCATACTCCCACTCCGCCTCGGTGGGGAGGCGGAAGGTGCCGTGGCCGAGCTGGTTGAGGCGCAGGATATACTCCTCTATCTCGTCCAGGCGGATGCTCTCGATCGGGTAGTCGGGTCCCTCGGCGAAGGCGGCCGGATTCTCGCCCATGAGCCGCTCCCACTGGCCCTGGGTCACCTCGTGGCGCCCGAGATAGAAGTCGCTGACGCAGACCTCGTGCACCGGCACCTCGTTGTGATCGCCGTCGCCGAAAGTATCTCCCATCGCGTAGCAGCCCCCCTTCATGAGGAGGAACTCCATGCCGGTCTCCGGCTCCCGCCAGGCGGAGAGCTCCGCGCCATGGCCGGTGGCCGGGCCCAGGCCCAGCATCGCCACGAGGATGGTTGTGCGAAACAGGTTGCTGGTCATCTGAATTCCAGGATGTGGTGGCCGTCGGCCACATTATCCGTGCGGCCCCGAACACGGATGTGATCTTGTCACACAGCGGAGATCAGTAGCCGCCCAGGTGGTAGTGCAGGAAGGCGGAGATGTTGTGCTGGATGTAGTCGATGCGCACTTCCCGCCCGCGGCTGTCCCCGCCGCCGCGCACGAAGCAGCCCGCCGGGGTGCGGAACCCGGCCTGCAGGACGAGGTTCTCGCGCACGGTGTTGAGGCAGTCCTGGCGCAGGGCCAGGTCCTCCACCGCGGCGCGCCGCTCCAGCAGCCGCAGGAAGGCCAGCAGCCACTCGCTGCGGCAGGCGATGGGGGTGCTGCGCCGCCACGCCCGGTAGTCCGGGTGCGCGACGATATGGCGGGCGATGCGCCCGGCATGCCGGTGGTAGCGCTCCGCGCCGGTGGCCTCGTGCAGCCGGTCGAGGGCGTAGAGCATCCAGTGGGAGTGCTGTTCCACGCCGTAGTCCAGCGGCCCGAGCCGGTCGGCCGCGGCGGCGGCGGCCTCGACCCAGCGGGCCTCGCCGGTCGCCGCGCCGAGCTCGCACAGGGCCAGCAGGGCCTCCCCGGTGTAGTACTCGGAGCGGAAGTCGGAGACCCGGCCCGAGCGGAAGAAGCGCTTGTGCACGAAGTCGCCGTCGTTGCGCCGCTCGCCGACCATGTACCCGGCCAGGCCGCGGGCCAGGTCCAGCGCCAGGGCGGTGCCGGTGGCCCGGTGCAGTGCCACCAGGGCGAGCACGCCGAGGGCGTTGGCGCCGAGCTTGATGCTGTTCTCCTCCACCAGCACCGGGTTGTCCAGGGTGCGGAAGAAGCGCAGGTGGTTGTCGAGCAGCCATGCCATGGCCCGCCCCGCGGTCCCGGGGAGGGTTCCGGGACTCCCGCCGTGGCGGTGCACGTCGAGCATGGCCCAGACCGTGCCGCAATGGCGCAGGATGTTGTAGCCGGGGGCCTCCGCGCCGCTGTCGGCGTCGAAGCGGTAGCGGAAGCGGCCCTCCCCATCCACGAGGCCGGCCAGGCAGGCGGCGCCCGAGGCGGCGATTTCCAGGGGGGTCACGGCGGCGTTCCCCGCCGGGTGGCCGGGAGCGGGCCGGGTGAAGGGCGGGGGGCGCGCGCCATGGTCAGGGCAGTTCCACCATCTCCACCCGCTCGGCGTCGGAGAGGGTCACCCGGCGGCCGTCGAGGGTCTCGAAGCTGCGTCCCTCGATGGCGGACTTGTAGGCCTGGTAGGTGACCGTCCCGCCGCTGGTGGCGTTGATGACGCGGATGCTGATGATGCGGTGATCCTCGCGCCAGTCCAGGTAGTAGAAGACCGCCCCGGTGATCAGCACCGCGGCCAGGGTGCCGTAGGCGGCCAGGCGCGCCGTCGCGCTGGCCCGGGGCGGCGGCGCCGGGGCGCGGCGCGGCGGCCGGCTCGCGGCGCGGGTGCGCGCGAACAGGAGCAGGGCGCCGATGATCGCCGCGGTGAATAGAATCTT
>JAQVKR010000351.1 GCA_028694565.1 Gammaproteobacteria bacterium
GGATCAGACAAATGGCAGGTACAGCTAAAAAAACAGGGTTCCCCGGCATTGAAATTCACGGTCGATCGATTCGTGTGGACTTTATGTACAAGGGCGTTCGCCACCGGCACACTCTGGGCGTGGAACCAACAAAGAACAACATCAAGCACGCTGCCCGCCTGCGCAGTGCCGCCCTCTTTGCTTTGAAATCCGGCAATTACAATGAAGCCGAATTCTTTCCCCACTCACGCCCCTCCGAGAGTGTGACCGAGGGCAAACGTCTGGGTGATCTTTGCGATCGTTACAAGCCCCTCAAGGCCGTGGACATCACACCTGAAACCCAATCGCGCTACGAGATTGCCCTCAACATCTGTGTGGAGACCGTTGGCCGCAATCGCCTTATCGATACCCTGCTACCGGAAGACATTCAACAGTTGCGCGCCGACTTGATTTCCACGCGGGCCGTTTCGACGGTCAACCACTACCTGGCCACGTTCTCGGGCTTCCTTTACTGGTGCGAAAACAATGGCTATTGTGGCGAGCTCGGCAAACACTGCGTGCGCTTTGCGAAAAGCAACAAGGATCCTGACCCGCTCAGCTTCGAAGAATTCCAGGCCTTGATCGACAAGGGCTGCCTGCACCCTACCGACCGTGCCGCGGTGACGCTGGCCGTTTACACCGGGCTGCGCCCGGGGGAGCTGCTCGCCCTTGCCCTCGAAGACGTGGCAGAGGATCTGAGCAAGATCACGGTGCGCCGTTCGATCACCCAGTCGGTGACCTTCAAGGTGCCCAAGACCAACAAGGAACGTTCCGTGTTGTTGTTCCCGCCTGCCCGCGAGGCACTCGAAGTGCTAATGGCGGAGGCTGAACAGCGGGAACCCGACAACCTGGAGGTGTGGCTGAACCGCCACGAATCCCGCATTCACCGGGTACGTGTCCTGTTGTCACCCAAGACCCAAGCTCGCCGAAAAGTGGTCAATGATTACTTCGTTCCCTCTGCCTGGAACAGCAAGTGGGCCAATCTGGTCCGGCGTGCGAAAATCCGTCCGCGCCCGCCCTACCAGACCCGGCACACCTACGCCTGCTGGAACCTGACGGCACAGGGCAACCTGGCTTTCATCGCCAACCAGATGGGTCATAAGGACTTCTCCATGCTCGTGAACGTCTATGCCCGCTGGATAGATACAGAGTCCCCCAGAGAGCTCGATCGCATCTGGGAGGGCATGCAAAACATGGCTAAAAATGCCCCAAATTTGCCCCAAAGCATAGCCGCATAAATTATAAGTGACTGTTTTATATGGATAATATTGATTTATCAACGCACACCCCCATGATGCAGCAATACCTGCGCATCAAGGCAGAGCACCCCAACGAGCTGGTGTTCTACCGCATGGGGGACTTCTACGAGCTGTTTTTCGACGACGCCCGGCGGGCCGCCAAGTTACTTGACGTGACCCTGACCGCCCGGGGCAAGTCCGGGGGCGAGCCGATCCCCATGGCCGGGGTGCCCTACCATGCGGTGGAGGGCTACCTGGCGCGGCTGGTCAGGCAGGGGGTATCGGTGGCGATCTGCGAGCAGATCGGCGACCCGGCCACCAGCAAAGGTCCCGTTGAACGCAAGGTGGTACGCATCGTCACCCCTGGCACCGTCAGCGACGAGGCACTGCTGGAAGCGCGCCGCGACAATCTACTGGTGGCGGTGAGCCAGCACCGGGGGCGCTACGGCCTTGCCGCCCTCGACATCGGCAGCGGGCGCTTCCAGGTACTGGAGACCAGTGCCGAGGACGGCCTTGTCGGGGAGATCGGCCGCTTGAATCCAGCGGAGCTGCTGATGGCCGAGGACATGCCCTGCCCCACCGCCCTGGCCAACCGCCCGGGCCTTCGCCGCCGGCCCCCCTGGGAATTCGACCTGGACACCGCCCGGCGCAAGCTCACCGAGCAATTCGGCACCCGCGACCTCGCCGGCTTCGGCTGCGAGCATCTCCACGATGCCCTGCGGGCCGCCGGCTGCCTGCTCCAGTACGCCCGGGAGACCCAGCGCACCGCACTGCCCCATATCCAGACCATCAGCGTCGAGCAGCCGGAGGACAGCGTGGTGCTAGACGCCGCCACCCGCCGCAATCTGGAGATCGACCGCAACCTGGAGGGCGGCGACGACAACTGCCTAGCCGCCATCGTCGACCGCACCCAGACCGCCATGGGCAGCCGTCTGCTGCGCCGCTGGCTCAACAGGCCCCTGCGGCAGCTGGAGGAGCTGCGCCGGCGCCAGCAGGCCATCGCCTCCCTCCGGGAACAGTTCCGCCACGAGGGCTTCGCCAAGCTCCTCCATGCCATCGGCGACATGGAGCGGATTCTCGGGCGCCTGGCGCTGCGCTCGGCACGCCCCCGGGACCTTGCCCGGCTGCGTGACTCCCTCGCCGTGCTCCCCGAGCTGCAGCGCCTGCTGGCGGAACTCGACACCCACACCCTGGGCCGGCTCGCGGCTCGGATCAGCGAATTCCCGGCCCAGCACGAGCTGCTCAGCCGCGCCCTGGTGGACAATCCCCCGGTGGTGATCCGCGACGGCGGCGTGATCGCCCCGGGGTTCGACGGGGAACTCGATGAGCTGCGGGACCTGAGCAGCAACGCCGGCGACTACCTGGTGCGCCTCGAGGAACAGGAAAAAGCCCGCACCGGGATCGCCACCCTCAAGGTCGGCTACAACCGGGTCCATGGCTACTACATCGAGATATCCCGGGGCCAGGCCGGCCAGGCACCCGCCGACTATATCCGCCGCCAGACCCTGAAGAACGCCGAGCGCTACATCACCCCGGAGCTCAAGGCCTTCGAGGACAAGGCCCTGAGCGCCAAGAGCCGGGCCCTGGCACGGGAAAAGGGTCTCTACGACGAGCTGCTGGAAACCCTCAACGGGGAGCTCGCCGCGCTCCAGGCCAGCGCCGCCGCCATCGCCGAGCTGGACGTGCTGGCCAACCTCGCCGAACGGGCCGACAGCCTCGAGTGGGTGATGCCCAGCCTCGAGGACAGCCCCGGCCTGCATATTCTCGGCGGCCGCCATCCGGTGGTGGAGGCCACCCTCGACACGCCCTTTGTCGCCAACGATGTCGTGCTCGACGACCAGCGCCGGATGCTGGTGATCACCGGGCCGAACATGGGCGGCAAATCCACCTACATGCGCCAGACCGCGCTCATCACCCTGCTCGCCCACATCGGCAGCTGCGTCCCCGCCGCCGAAGCGCGGATCGGTCTGGTGGACCGGATCTTCACCCGCATCGGCTCCTCCGACGATCTGGCCGGGGGGCGCTCCACCTTCATGGTGGAAATGACCGAGACCGCCAACATCCTCCACAACGCCACCCCCGCGAGCCTGGTGCTGATGGACGAGATCGGCCGCGGCACCAGCACCTTTGATGGCCTGTCCCTGGCCTGGGCCTGCGCCCGCCATCTGGCGGGCAAGGTGCGCGCCTTCACCCTCTTCGCCACCCACTACTTCGAGCTGACGGCGCTGCCGGACCAGCTCCCCGAGGTGGCCAATGTCCACCTCGACGCCACCGAATACCACGACACCATTGTGTTTCTCCACGCCGTGCGGGAGGGCCCCGCCAACCGCAGCTACGGCATCCAGGTAGCGCGGCTCGCGGGGATTCCCCCGGCGGTGATCGCTGAGGCCCGGCAGGAACTGTCGCGGCTCGAAGCGGGAGTGGTGGCGAGGCCAACCGCCAGTCGGGACGGCGCCCGGGAGCCCTACCAGCCGGAACTGTTCGCGCCGAAACCCGCCCATCCCGCCCTCGACCTGATC
>JAQVKR010000352.1 GCA_028694565.1 Gammaproteobacteria bacterium
CGTCTACGTACATCGGGACGGGAGCCTCATCCCGGGCACCACCCTGTCGAACCTGCACTCGGGCGCCAACGGCTGCTACCTCATCACCCGGGGCAGCGCCGAGGATCTCACCCAGGGCCGGGTGGGTCCCGACGACGTGGTCGCCTTCAGCTGCTACCGGCGGCAGTGAGCGGCGCTGACATGAAGGGCGTGACGCGCCTGGGCGTTCTCCTCGCGCTGCTGGGCCTTGGCGGCTGCGGCGGGGCGCCCCGCTACGGCTGTCCGGTGGGGGAGGGGATCAGCTGCGCGCCGGTGAGCGACATCTACGCGGCGGTGATCGCGGGCGGCCTGCGGCGCGGCAGCGCCTCTCCGGAGGCGCCGGCCGCCGGGGAGACCGCCGACACCGGCGGATCGGTTGTGGCGCCGGGGCCCCGGACCGTGGTGGCCACCGTCACCCCGGGCGCGCCGGTGCTGACCCGCCCCAAGCAGCTTCGGGTCTGGGTCCGCCGCTGGGAGGACGCCGAGGGCGATCTCCACGACGAGACCTACCTCTTCCTGCGCCTCGACGAGGGGCGCTGGAGCCTGCCATGAGCCTGATTGGACAGCTGAGGTCCCAGGCGGCGGCGGAGCTCCGGCGCTGGCTGCAGGAGGAGCCGCCGGGCGCGGTCTACGCCGCGGGCGGTCTGCCACCCTCCATCCGGGAGATGCAGCGGCTGACATCGGCCCACCGGCTGGCGGGGCTGCTCCCCTACGAGAGCTTCGAGCCGGAGACCCGCCTGTTCCACACCGAGGACGCCATCGGGTGGACGCTCGAGGTGGCGCCGGGGGTGGGCCTCAGCGAGGAGTCCCTGCGGGTGCTGAGCGGCCTGTTCACCCTCGGGCTCAAGGCCGGCACCACGGTGCAGGTCACCCTCTACGCCTCCCCGGACATCCGGCCCCTGCTGGAGCGGTGGGCGGCGCGCAAGCAGGGCGGGATCTACGAGTTCCTCGCCCGCAAGCGCACCGACTACCTGGCCCGGGGCGCCTGGCACTCGCTGCTCGGCGGCCAGCCCTTCCTGCTGCGGGACTACCGCCTCTTCCTGAGCGTGCTCCGGCCTGCGGCGGGGGAGGAGCGGGAGTGGCTGCTGCGCACCCGCGACGCCATGCGCGGCATCCTGAGCTCGGCCCGGATGCCCGCCGAGGATCTGGACGCCGCGGGACTGATCAACCTCCTGGACACGATCCTGAACCCAGCGGAGCGCCGGGAGCCGCTTCGCTGGGAGGACTCGAGGCTGCTGCGCGAGCAGATGGTGGACCACGACACCCTGCTGCTCGTAGGGCGGGACGGGCTGGGGCTGAGCCATGGCGATCTGCACCTGGACGTGCGGCCCTACACGGTGCGCCAGTACCCCCAGAGCTGGGCCGGCTGGGGCATGGGGGATCTCATCGGCGATCTGTTCGAGAACAGCCTGCGCATCCCCTGTCCCTTCCTCCACACCCAGACCCTCCATGTGCCGGATCAGCTCGGCGCCGGCAACCGGGCCAAGCTCAAGGCGGCCCGGGCCCAGCAGATGGCCGAGTCCCCGGTGGGCCGCTTCCTGCCCGCCTGGCGCGAGCGCCAGCGCGACTGGGAGATCGTCGCCCGGCGCATGGACGACGGCCACCAGCTCTTCCAGGTCCACAGCCAGCTGGTGCTCTTCGCGCCGCAGGGGGAGGGCGACTACGCCGAGCAGCGGCTGACGGCGCTCTACGGGGCGCGCGGCTGGAAGCTGAGCCGCGATCGCTTCACCAGCCTGCATGCCTTCCTGACGGCGCTGCCGCTGATGCCCGGCCCCGCCTTCATCCGCGAGATGCGAAGCCTCGGCCGGCTACGGAGCTTCCTGACCTGGAACTGCGTCCACACCGCGCCCTGGATGGGCGAGTGGCGCGGCACCGGCACGCCGCTGCTGCAGCTGGTGGGCCGGCGGGGGCAGATCATGCACCTGGATCCCTGGGACAACCGCCAGGGGAACTACAACATCGCCGTGGCCGCGGCCTCGGGGGCCGGCAAGTCGGTCTTCTCCCAGGAGATGCTTTTCAACCTGCTGGGCGCCGGCGGCCGGGCCTGGGTCATCGACCGCGGCCGCAGCTACCAGCGGCTGTGCCAGCTGGTGGGGGGCTCCTACCTGGAGTTCTCTTCGGACTCGCGGGTCAATCTCAACCCCTTCAGCGGCATTCACGACTTCGACGAGGACGTGCAGCTCATGCTGCGAGACCTGCTCGCCCAGATGGCCGCCCCGGAGACGCCGCTCGACCCCCTGCGCAAGGGGCATCTGGAGCGGACCATCAAGGCGGTCTGGCGCGCCCACGGCCGCGAGGCATCCATCACCCGGGTGGCCGAGGCGCTGCTCGAGCGCCCCGAGGAGCCCGCCCGGGAGGTGGGCCACATGCTCTACCCCTACACCCGGGAGGGGGCCTTCGGGCGCTGGTTCGAGGGGGAGGCGAACATCGACCTGGACAACCCCCTGGTGGTGCTGGAGCTCGGCGAGCTCGACGCCAAGCCGGACCTGCAGGCGGTGGTGGTGCTGATGCTGATGATGCGCATCGCCGAGGCCATGTATCTGGGCGATCGCAGCCGCCGCAAGCTCTGCATCATCGACGAGGCCTGGAAGCTGATGGGACGTGGCAACGCCGGGGACTTCATCGAGGGGGGCTACCGCACCGCCCGCAAGCACGGCGGGGCCTTCATGACCATCACCCAGGGCATCGACGACTACCACCGCTCGGGCACCTCCAAGGCGGCGCTGGCCAACGCCGACTGGGTGTTCCTGCTGCGCCAGAAGGAGGAGTCCCTCAAGGCGGCGGAGAGCAACGACCAGCTGGTGATGGACGGGCACCTGCGCACGCTGCTCGCCTCGGTGGACACCCAGGAGGGCGATTACTCGGAGATCGCGGTGCGCTTCGACGGCGCCACCTCGGTGGGCCGCCTGGTGGTGGACCGCTTCTCGGAGCTGCTCTTCACCACCAAGGGCGAGGAGTACGAGGCCATCGAACAGATGCGCCGGCAGGGGCTGGGGCTGGTGGAGGCCCTGGAGCGGCTGGCGGAGATGAAGGGGCAGCGATGAACAGCGGATGGTTCAGACGGACGTGGCGTTGGCCCGGTACCCTCCCGGGCCTGGCCGGGGGGCTAGTGGGCGGCGCGGCGGTGGTGCTCCTGGTGCGACTGGTGACCCCGCCGGTGGCGTTGGCCACCGTGGATCTCGCCGCCATCGTGGCCGACCAGGTGAAGGCCCTCGCCGAGGACACCCGGACCGGTCAGGGGGATCCGGCGGCCGCGGCCGGCCGCTTCGCGGAGCGTCTGGCCCGTGAGGCCCGGGCCCTGAGCCAGGACTACGGCGTCATCGTGCTGGCCGCCCCGGCGGTGGTAGCCGGCGCCCCGGATCTGAGCCCCGTCCTCCGCCATCGGCTGGGGCTTCCCGCCGACGCGGCGCCGGCCGGGGCGGGAGGCGTGGCCGATGGACGCTGAGCACTACCGGCCGGCCTGGCGCCGCTTCCGGCGCTGGTGCGGCCTCACCCTGCTGCTGATCGGGCTCATCGGGGGTATAGACGCGCTCGCCTCGCCCTGGGTGACCCTCGGCATCAACGGGACCCCCAGCCTGCCGGGTGTGCTCTACCTGGTCATCAAGGGGCAGGCGCCGCGCGGCCGCGGGGATCTGGTGGCGTTTCGGCCGCCGACCCACCGTTTCTATCCCGAGGGGATGGTGTTCATCAAGCGGGTGGGCGGAGTGCCGGGCGATGTGGTCTCCCG
>JAQVKR010000353.1 GCA_028694565.1 Gammaproteobacteria bacterium
GGACACCGCCCATCGGCGGATCCAGGCCCTGCGCCGGGAGGTGAACGAGCTGCGCGAGACGGTGGCCGCGCTGCAGGCGCGGATCGAGGGCGGCATTGCCGCGGCGCCGGGAGGCCGGGCGGCCGCCCCGGCCCGGGCACGTCCGGCGGTGAAAAAGGCCGCGCCGCGCCGGAAGGGCGCCGCTGCAAGCGAACGTTCCACCGCTTCCCGCAAGACCGACAAGTGAGGAGCCGCGCCATGTTCCCCATCACCCTGCGTCCCGATCAGATGGCAAAGGAGCTGGCCGAGTTCGGCGAAAAGCTCACCCACGGCTCCCGCACCCTCGCCGGAATCGGCGACATCGAGGTGGGCGCCTGTGCGAAGGAGGCGGTCTACCAGGAGGACAAGCTCACCCTGTACCGCTACCGGCCGCGGGTGAAAAATCCGCACCCGGTTCCGCTGCTCATCGTCTACGCCCTGGTGAACCGCCCCTACATGACCGATCTCCAGGAGGACCGCTCGCTGGTGCGCGGCCTGCTGGACGCCGGGCTGGATGTCTATCTCATCGACTGGGGCTATCCCGACGCGGCCGACCGGTTTCTGAATCTCGACGACTATATCAACGGGTACATCCGCCGCTGCGTGGACCGGATCCGCGCGGGCAGCGGGCAGGAGCGCATCAACCTGCTCGGAATCTGCCAGGGCGGGGCGTTCAGCCTCTGCTTCAGCGCCCTGCACCCGGAGCGGGTGCGCAACCTGGTGACCATGGTCACGCCGGTGGATTTCCACACCCCCGACAACCTGCTCAGCCACTGGGTGCGGCAGATCGACGTCGACCTCATGGTGGACACCCTGGGCAACGTTCCCGGCGAGCTGCTGAACTGGACCTTCCTCACTCTCAAGCCGTTCCGGCTCACCGGGCAGAAGTACGTGGATCTCGTCAACATCCTCGAGAAGGAGGAGGCGGCGCGCAACTTCCTGCGCATGGAGAAGTGGATCTTCGACAGCCCCGACCAGGCGGGCGAGGCGTTCCGCGAGTTCGTCAAGCAGTTCTTCCAGGACAACGGGCTGGTGAAGGGAACGGTCAGCATCGGCGGCCGGCGGGTCGATCTGAAGGATCTTTCGATGCCGGTGTTCAACGTCTACGCCACCCAGGACCACCTCGTTCCCCCGGCCAGCTCCCTGGCCATGAAAGCGCTGGTGGGAACCTCCGACTACACCGAGTTCGCCTTCCGGGGCGGACACATCGGCATTTACGTCAGCGGCCGCGCCCAGAAGGAGATTCCCGCCGCCGTGGCCGAATGGCTCAACGCCCGCAGCGGATAGTTTTTGATTCAACCGCAGATTGGCGTTGACTGGCGTGAAGTTGCCCTGCTTTCGCGGGCGCCGGTCGCTATGGCCGGCCGGGGCTGGCAGCGCCAGGCCTTCGCGCTGCGTTCACCGGCGTGCGGGAGCCCGGATATTCAACGCCGGTCTGCGGTTGGCCTGCTCTTTTGTGACGCGAGCAAACAGGACGTGAGGCATGGCGACGGTACGCGGCTGCGACATTCCCGAGACGCTCTTCTACGATGTGGAAAGCAATATCTGGGCGCGTCCGGAGGCGGACGGCACGGTGACGGTGGGCATGACCAGCTACGGCTGCTGCCTGGCCGGTCCGCTGGTGGCCTTCACGCCGCGCCGGGTGGGCAAGGAGATCCGGCGCGGGCGCTCGTGCGCCACGGTGGAGTCGGGCAAGTGGGTCGGCCCCATCAATGCGCCGGTGGGCGGCGAGATCGTCGCCATCAACGAGTTGCCGCTGGACTCACCCGGGGTCATCAACCGGGATCCCTACGCCACCGGCTGGCTGCTGCGCCTGCGCCCCGCGGACTGGGCCGGGGAGTCCGCCGCGCTGCTGACGGGGGCTGCGGCGCTCGCGGAGTTCGAGCGCCGCATGGTGGCGGACGGCTTCGACGGCTGCTGACGGGGTGAATCCCGCGCGTTGGCCGGGAGGGGCGCGGCACCGGCCGTCTCGGCGCCCGCCCCTCGCAACCCGGAACCATCCGTTCAGAAGCTCCAGTTCAGGCTGCCGCCGAACAGGTGGGCGTCCGACTCGTAGTCGCCGTTGTAGGTGACGTTCGTGGCCCCGTCCACCGTCCGGTCCTCGAAGCGCACGTACATGTAGGCCAGATCGACGCTCAGGGCGTCGGTGAGCTGGCGTCCGTAGCCGATGCTGAAAAGGTGGCGGTCCGCATCGGGTACCCGGGCGGAGAAGTAGAGCTCGGGCTGCGGCGTCTGGTCGTAGGTGTAGCCGAAGCGCCAGGTGTTCAGGGCGTCGGGCCGGTAGCGGAAGCCGAGCCGGTAGGCATTGCTGTCGTCCCAGTTGTTCACGTCGCTGGTGACCAGGGTCCAGCCTATAATCGGGTTCGGGTGCTTGGCGGAGATGTCGAGCTGGTCGAAGGAGCTCCAGTAGGTGCGCTCCAGGTCGAACTCCACCGACCACTGGTCGTTCACGGCGTAGTGGACGCCCAGCTGCAGCATGGCCGGGAACTCGATGCCGGTCTTCGCCGGCAGCACGGTGCCGGCGGGCAGCTGGAGCGCCTCGCTGCCGAAGGGGAGCCCGAAGGTCCCGGTCACATCCATCTCCACGCTCGATCGGTAGGAACCGCCGACGGTCCAGTCGCCCGCCCGGTGGATGAAGGCCACGTTCCAGCCCCAGTCGGCCCCATCGCCCTCCAGGGAGGATGCGGCGCTGTTGAACACGGTCTCGCGCAGGTAGTAGTAGTCGGCGCCCACGGCGATGCTGGTGTCGGGGCCGAGGCGGTAGACGAGGTTCGGGTTGAGGTTGATGAGCTCCACCTTGGTATGGGTGGGGTCGGTCGGGCTGCCGGAGAAGTTGCCGATCGGCCACTTGGTTTCGAGCCCGAAGGGGGCCGTGACGTTGATGTTGACCGCCAGCGGCGAGTCAGGCACGTGCCAGGCGACGGAGAGGTTGGGCACCGGTACCGGCGATTCGCCATTGCTCTCCACCAGCCCGGGAGGGGTGGCGGCGGCATCCGACTTCAGATGGGGGTCGATGAGGATCAACCCGGCATAGAGCGAGTTGTCATCATGCAGGCCCGCGGCGGCCGGGTTGTAGGGATAGGTGCCGCGCTCGTCGGGATCGGCCACCACGGCATTGGATAGCGCGGTTCCCGGCAGGGTCAGCTCCGGCAACCGGAACCCCGAGCCGTGGGCCAGCGGGCTGCAGGCCAGCAGGATGGCGAGGGTCGCCAGGGAGCGGTGGATGCCCTTGGTGTGGTTGTTGTCGGTAATCGTGGTACGTCGCATTCTCCCCTCCGAAAAGCACCGAAATAATACCCCGTGCATTGTAAGTGATATGCGCTGCCGAGTGCTGCACAAAATTGCCGGAAAACGCCGGGAATCCGATTGTGCCGGGCGGTGCCGCATCCGAGCGTCGGAAAGAATACCAGAAGCCGGATCCGGGCCGGGGCGGCGCATGAAACATATAAGAACATTCGCAGATAATAATATGTCCTTTTTCTATGCCGGATCAATTGACATTACCTGGGGTGGGGGACATTATTTCGGGGCGTTTGGTGCCGAATCCATCTTTTTATTTGGCACAGAAAACAACAACATAAAAATAATTAATATAATCATTATCAGAAAATCGTCCCTGGAGAGGAGACTGCAATGGTATTTAAGAAAAGACTGCTCGGTGTGGGGATTGCCGCCGCGATGGGTGTATCCGCCGCCGCCTGGGCAACCAA
>JAQVKR010000354.1 GCA_028694565.1 Gammaproteobacteria bacterium
GGGCCCGGGCCAGTGCTGTCTCCGCGATGTCGACCACCGTGATGTCCCGGCAGCCCTCCTCCAGCAGGGCGTCCACCAGCCGGGAGGCGCCGCCGCCCACGTCCACCAGCCGCTCCGCCGGGCCCAGGCCGGTGGCGCGGATCAGCGCCAGGGAGCAGGCGGGCCGTTCCTGGAACCAGCTCACCTGGTCCTCGGCCTTCGCCGTGTAGACCGCCTCCCAGTGCTCCCGGCCGGCCACCCTCAGCCGCCCCCGGGTCCGCGCAGGGGCGCCTGCGCCGCGGCCGGCATGCCCCCGGGGCGGCCGCCGCCGCGGATGGCTCCCTGCCCCCCGGGCCTCATCCCGTCCGCACCCGCGGTTCGGCCTGCTCCGGCGCCACCTCCGCATCGGTGAGGTAGCAGCCGGGATCCTCGGCCCAGTAGTCGCCGGTGAGCTGGTGGGCGCGCACGCGGGTGTTGCCGTTGCAGATCGCCAGCCAGCGGCAGCGGCCGCAGCGGCCCGTGACCGGGCGCGGGTGCTGCTTGAGACCGGCCATCAGCGGGTCGCGGGTGTCCATCCAGATGTCGGAGAACGGACGCTCGCGCACGCTGCCGAGATCGTGGTGCCACCACATGGTGTCGGGATGCACGTGGCCGAGATTGTCGATGTTGGCCACGTTGACTCCCGAGGCGTTGCCGCCCCAGCGGCGCAGGCGCTCCTCGAGCCCCGCCACCACCCGCGCCGGGAAGCGGCTGCGCGCCCAGTGCAGCAGGTAGACGCCGTCGGCGTCGTTGTTGCCGGTGACGTACTCCCGCGGCCGCCCCGCCTGGATCTGGCGCCAGGCGGTGTCGAACAGCAGGTCCATGGCATCGCGGGTCATGCGGTGCACCGCGTCGTCGCCGCGGTTCTTGTTCCCGCGGCCGGCGTAGTTGAGGTGGGAGAGGTAGAACTTGTCCACCTCCTCGGCCTCCATCAGATCGAGCAGCGCCGGGAGGTCATGGGCGTTGTCGCGGGTGAGGGTGAAGCGCAGCCCCACCTTCAGCCCGCGCTCCCGGCACAGCCGCACCCCGCGCAGGGCCTCGCGGAACGCGCCCTCCTTGCGCCGGAACCGGTCATGGGTCTCCTCCAGTCCGTCGATGCTGATGCCCACGTAGTCGTAGCCCACCGCGGCGACAGCGTCGATGGCGCCGGCGTCGATGAGGGTGCCGTTGCTGGACAGCCCGACGTAGAAGCCCATGGCCTTGGCGCGGCGGGAGATGTCGAAGATGTCCGGGCGCAGCAGCGGCTCGCCGCCGGAGAGGATCAGCACCGGCACGCCGAAGGCCCGGAGATCGTCCATCACCCCGTAGACCTCTTCGGTGGAGAGCTCGCCGGGGAAATCGGTGTCGGCGGAGATGGAGTAGCAGTGCTTGCAGGTGAGATTGCAGCGCCGCACCAGGTTCCAGATCACCACCGGCCCCGGCGGGGTGCGCCGCGGCCCCGGCGGAGCGGGATTCTCCAGATACTGCAGATACTGTGTGACCCGGAACATGGTCCCTCCGGCCTGTTCGCCCGTGTATGGTGATCTAGTGTACTGCGTCACTCCTTGAGGTACTTTCAGAGCACCCCGAAAGTGCCAGGACAAGGCGCAGTGCGCAGGCAATGGTTGTTCCCTTGTCAAGCGCTGCAACGCTGTCATGGCGCTTTCGGGGGGCTCCCTGCGGGCGGGCCGCTGGCCGGCCATCCGCGGCGTTGCGCTTGCTTGAAAGGGGACCCGCCCTTCCTGCGCAAGCGCGCCTTGCATCTGACCGGCCGGCGACTCGCTGAATGCGCCTCCAGGAGTGACGCAGTACACTAACCCGCCGGCGGCACAATTCGCCTTTACCCAGGTCAAGTCCCCGGGGGGGGTGAAGCCTCAGCCGCCCAGCCGCAGGCCGGTCTTCTTCAGGATGCGGCTGCTGTAGAGCAGCTGGTGGCCGCGGTCGGCCTCGCCGAGCATCGCGGCGATCATCCCCACCTTGGCCTCGGTCTCCTCCCGGCTGCG
Source organism: Gammaproteobacteria bacterium (assembly GCA_028694565.1). GTDB lineage: Bacteria > Pseudomonadota > Gammaproteobacteria > DSM-26407 > DSM-26407 > Thioalbus. Next base: position 2,001 of record JAQVKR010000354.1, read on the forward strand.
CCCGTGCACCATGGTGAAGAGGTTGTAGGGCCACTCGGGCGGGTGGCGCGGGCGGTGGTAGCAGTGGCTGACGAACTCCAGCGCCCCGATGCGCCGGCCCAGCTCGGCGATGCGCGCGTCCGGGAGATCCCAGACCACCATGGCGTTGGCGCGGTAGCCCAGGGCGTAGTGGTTCGGCACCGCGCCGATGCGGCGGATGACCCCGCTTTCCAGCATGCGCCGCAGGCGCGCCATCACCTCTTCCGCCTCCACCCCCAGCGCCTCGGCGACCTGGCGGTAGGGCTCCGGCACCAGCGGCAGCCCCGCCTGGGTGGCGGCGATGATGGCCCGGTCCAGCGCGTCGATGGCGCCGGCATCCGGCATCGATTCCGCTGCCGCCGGCTCCTCAACCATCCTGTCTCTCCAAACCCGCATACCCTGGTGTCCTGGTGTTGTACACCGGCGCCCGACGCCTCAGACCTCGAACCGCAGTCCGACGAAGAACTCCTCCAGCTTGGGCAGGTTGAATACCTGGCAGCCGGTCTCCGCCTCGATCGCCGCGATCACCTCGGCGATGCGCTCCGGGGTCTCGGTGGCCAGCACGAACCACATGTCGAGGTGGTGCTCGCGGGCGTAGTTGTGGGCCACCTCGGGGTGGGCGTTGACCTGTTCGGCCACCCGCTCGTACGCCTCCGGCCCGGCATGCAGGGCGGCCAGGGTCAGCCCGCCGCCCATGCGCTCGGCGTGGTACATGGGGCCGAACCGGCTCAGCAGCCCCGCTTCGAGCAGCCGTTCCAGCCGCTCGATCAGCTCCGCCTCGGTGGTGCCGAGCCGCGCGGCGGCCTCGGCGTAGGGCCGCTCGCAGACGGGAAACCCGCCCTGCAGGCCGTTGATGATGGCCCGATCGAGGGCGTCCGGCTTCATGCGCTGCGCGCCTGCGGCCGCGAGCCGTTGCCGAATCCCTGGTAGCGCGCGCCGCATTGCTTGAAGCGGCGGACGCTGAACAGCACCTCGTGGGGCGCGGCTTCCAGCCCGCAGCCACGCTCCAGCTCCGCCACCTGCTCCAGGACCGCCTCGCGGTCGCGGCCATGGATCATGCAGAAGAGGTTGTAGCGCCACCGGGGCGGCCGCCGCGGCCGCTGGTAGCAGAGGGTGACGAAGTCGAAGCCCGCCATGCGCCAGCCGGCCTCGCTCACCCGTGCGTCCGGTATGTCCCACACCACCATGGCGTTGGCGCGGTAGCCCAGCTCGTGGTGGCGGACCACCACGCCGATGCGGCTGATGACGCCGCCGGCATGCCAGGCCCGCAGCCGCTCGATGACCTCCGCCTCCGCCAGCCCGGCCTGGGCGCCCACGGCCGCGAAGGGGCGCGGCACCAGGGGCAGCCCCTGCTGCACGGCCGCCACCAGGGCGAGATCGGCCCGATCCCGCAGGCGGATCCGCGCCGGTGCGGCATGTCCGGGCGGCGGCCGCCGGCGGCGGCGCCCGCCGTGGAGGTCGAAGCCCAGATCCAGGTGGTAGGCCTCCAGCAGGGGCAGCGAGAGCACCTCCAGGCCCGTCTCCCGGGTGATGTCGCGGAGGCAACGCTCGAGCTGCGGCTCATCGGCGGCGGCCACGACGAACCAGAGGTTGAGCCGGTGCTCGCGCTCGTAGTTGTGATTCACCTGCGCACAGGCGCTGACCTGCCTGGCCACCGTCTCCAGCCGCTCGGGCGGCACCG
>JAQVKR010000355.1 GCA_028694565.1 Gammaproteobacteria bacterium
GATAGCCGCGGTCTTCCCTACAGCCTAAAGCCTGGTGCGGTCTCCGACAATCCCGCTATGGATTGCGGCCCGGCGGGGGACAGGCTGGCACCGGCAAATGACCGGCGGATGACCCGCGGGCGGGTCAGGGTCCGGCATGGCGGGCGGAGGGGAGGGATCAGCCCGCATCGCGGAAGGCGATGAAGTGATCCACCACCGCGCGCAGGCCCACCGTGGCGCCCACGGCGAAATCCTGGCGGCTGGGCGCCAGCATCAGCAGCTCCGTGCCGCTCGGCAGGCGCAGGCTGTAGAGCGTTTCCGCGCCGCGGAAGGCGCGTGCGGTGACCATGCCCCGCACCGGGGACTCCGGGTCCGGCACCAGGTCGTCGGGCCGCAGCAGCAGTTCCACCCGTGCACCACGGGGCCAGGCGTAGGCCACGTTGCCCCGAATCGCGCCCAGCTCGGTCTCCACCACGTCCGGGGCCCGGAGGCGCCCGGCGAGGAAGCGCCCCTCGCCGATGAAATCGGCCACGAAGCGGTCGGCGGGCTCATGGTAGAGCTGGTAGGGCGTATCCCACTGCAGCAGGCGGCCCCGGTGCATGACGCCCACCCGCTCGCCGAGCAGGAACGCCTCCTGCTGGTCGTGGGTGACGAACAGCGCGGCGATGCCGCGGCTCTTCAGGGCGGTGCGGATATCCTGGCCCAGGCGTTCGCGCAGCTCCACGTCCAGGTTGGAGAAGGGTTCGTCGAGCAGCAGCAGGCGCGGCGCGGGGGCCAGGGCCCGGGCCACCGCCACCCGCTGCTGCTGGCCGCCGGAGAGCTCGTGCGGGTAGCGCTCCCCGAGCCCGGCCAGCCCAACGAGATCCAGCAGCCCGGCGGCGTTGTCCCGGCGCGCCCGGCGCGGGAGTCCCTTCAGCCCGAAGGCGACGTTCTCCGCGGCGGTCAGGTGCGGAAACAGCGCGTAGTCCTGGAACACCAGGCCCACCCGGCGCCGGTCCGGCGGCAGGCCATCGGCGGCGCTCGCCAGGGTCCGGCCCTCGAGCGCGATGCGCCCGCCGCGCAGCGGCTCGAGCCCGGCGATGGCCCGCAGCACCGTCGTCTTCCCGCAGCCGCTCGGCCCGAGCAGGCAGCCGATCCCGCCCTCGTGCAGGTGCAGGTTCAGCCCGTCCACCACCGGCTCCGCCCCGTAACCGCAGGCCAGCTCCTCTATCTCCAGCAGGGTTTCCATTTTTTTTAATAGACAGGATTAACCGGAATTACAGGATGAAAAACGAAACCTGTTCTCCGCAGGTTACACGGATTACACCGATGGTTGAGCCCGAAAGACAGGCTGCTGTGAGTTTTTGTGATGCAGGGTGTGGTCATGTGTGAAGCTCCCATTGCCAGTCGCCCGTCATGCAGTTGAAAACCCTGAACCACTCTCAATCCTGTCTAATCAATTCGATATCAATTTCCCGCCGAGCGGCGCACCAGCAGGACCACCGGCAGCAGGCCGGCGAGGACCAGGGTGACGGCGGGCAGGGCGGCCCGTTCCCACAGGCCCTCGGAGGTCAGCTCGTAGATGCGCACGGCGAGGGTGTCCCAGCCGAAGGGACGCAGGAGCAGCGTGGCGGGCATCTCCTTCATCACCTCCACGGTCACCAGCAGGGCCGCGGTGAGCAGCCCGGGGCGCAGCAGGGGCAGGTAGATCCGGCGCAGCACCTCCAGCGGCCCGGCGCCGAGGCAGCGCGCCGCTTCCGGCAGGCTGGGGCGGAGCCGTTCCAGGGCGCTGCCCACCGGCCCATAGGCCACAGCCATGAAGCGGACCAGGTAGGCCAGCAGCAGCCCGGCCAGGGACCCGGCCAGGAAGGGACCATGGGCCTCGCCGGCGACCAGCCGGGAGAGGGTGTTGAGGCCGTTGTCCAGCGCGGTGAAGGCGAGCATCACCCCCACCGCCAGCACCGAGCCGGGCAGGGCGTAGCCGAGGGTGGCGAGCCCGGCGGCGCCGCGGGTGAGTGGATCGCCGTTCACCCGGCGGGCATGAGCCAGCAGCAGGGCCGCGGAGACCGTTACCAGCGCCGCGCTGCCGCCGAGGCCCAGCGTGTGCCAGAGGAAATCCAGGTAGCGGCGGTCGAGATCGCCCACCGCGCCGGCGGCCCAGATCAGCAGCTGGGCCATGGGTACGACGAACGCCAGTCCGAACACCAGTGCCGCCGCGGTCACGGCCAGGGCCGCGCGGCCGCGCCGCAGCCGGATCCGCGGCGCGGGCGCCGCACGGCCGCCCTCGTGGTAGCGGGCGCCGCCCCGCAGGCGCCGCTCGGCATAGAGGGCCAACGCCACGAACAGCAGCAGGAAGGTGGCGAGCTGGGCGGCCGCCTGCAGGTTGAACAGTCCGAACCAGGCCTTGTAGATGGCGGTGGTGAAGGTATCGAAGTTGAACACCGCCACGGTGCCGAAGTCGGCCAGGGTCTCCATCAGGGCCAGTGCCAGGCCGGCGACGATGGCGGGGCGGGCCGTGGGCAGGGCGACCCGGAAGAAGGTGGCCCAGGGGCCGAGCCCGAGCAGGCGCGCGGCCTCCAGGGTGCCGCGCCCCAGGCCCAGGAAGGCGGCGCGGGTGAGCATGTAGACGTAGGGATAGAAGGCGAGGGTCATCACCGCGATGACCCCGCCGGCGGAACGCACCTCCGGCAACCGCAACTCCGGTCCCAGCAGCCCCCGCAGTCCGGTCTGCACCGGGCCGCTGAAATCGAGCAGCCCGAGGACCACGAAGGCGAGCACGTAGGCGGGCACCGCCAGCGGCAGCATCAGGGCCCAGTCGAAGAAGCGGCGTCCGGGAAACTCGCAGCGGGCGGTCAGCCAGGCGAGCCCCACTCCGAGCAGCAGCACACCCGTGCCCACCCCGGCGATGAGCGCCAGGGTGTTGTTCACCAGGCCGCCCAGCACCGTGCGGGCCAGGTGGCGCCAGATCTCGGTCTCCGGTGTCAGCCAGGCGGCGAACACCACCAGCAGCGGCACGGCGGTCACACCGGCCAGGCCCAGGGCGGCCAGGCGCCAGACCGGGACACGGCGCAGCCCGCGCCGGGCGGCGCGGGCTGCGTTCACGGCCGTTGCGGCGGTCATGGAATCAGCGGTAGCCGGCCCGGTCCATGAGCATCACCGCCCGCGCCTGCAGGCGGCCGGCCTCGGCCACGTTGGCCGGATCGGCCCCGAATCCGCCCCAGGCGGCCACCGCCGGGTCGGGCGCCACCGCCGGGTTGACCGGGTACTCCATGTTCAGGCTGGCGAACAGCCCCTGGGCCTCGGCCGAGGCGAGCCACTCCAGCAGTTTTCCCGCCGCCTCGCGGTGCTTGGCGTGGCGGGTGATGCCGGCGCCGGAAACGTTCACGTGCACGCCGCTCTCGGCCTGGTTGGGCCAGAACAGGGCCAGCCGGATGCCGGGCTCCTTCTTCTGCAGCCGGCCGAAGTAGTAGGTGTTGACGATGCCCACGTCGCACTGGCCGGCGGCGATGGCCTCCATCACCTGGGTGTCGTTGGAGAAGGGCGCGGTGGCCAGGTTCGCCACCCAGCCGCGGACGACGGCCTCGGCGCGCTCCTCTCCCAGCCGGGCGATCATCATGGCCACCAGGGACTGGTTGTAGACCTTCTTCGAGGTGCGCAGGCACAGCCGCCCCTTCCAGGCCGGATCGGCCAGCGCCTCGTAGCGAA
>JAQVKR010000356.1 GCA_028694565.1 Gammaproteobacteria bacterium
CTCGTTCTCGCTGGCGTGGGTGTTGCCGCCGGCCGGCGCCGGCAGGGAGCCCAGCCGCACCCCGCCGAGCAGGGTGGAGCAGAAGGGGGTGCGGACCACCTCCGCCACCCGGGCCGGCTCCCAGAATCCCACCCCCAGCCCGATGCGCACGAACAGCGGCGGCGGCGCCGGGCAGGTGCAGATGAGCGGCACCTCGTCGCCGGCGTCCTCCATGCCCATGTCCACCTTCAGGGGGCCGATGCTGATGGGGAAGACGCACTTCCAGCAGATGTCGGTGAAGGGGTTGGGGAACTTCCCGTGACAGGGCGGCTCGGCCTGGACCGGCAGGCTCGCCAGGCTTGCTGCCAGCACCACCAGCAACAGCATCGAACGTGTCATTCCACCTCCTCCTCCAACGCCACCTCGGTGAGCTCGAGCAGCCTTCCTGCCTGGCGGATGCGCGTGGGCAGCGCGGTGATCCCGAAATGCTCCGCCAGGCGGCCGCGCTGGTCGAAGTAGACCCGCAGGCCCCAGCGCCGCATCAGCTCCAGCACCGGCCCGTTGGTGGCGATGGCCCGCACCCGTGCCGCGCCCCGCTCCTCGAGCCGCGCCCGCACCCAGGCGGCCTGGAGCGGGTCGTCCCCGTCGAAGAAGAGCAGCTCCCGGGAGAGGTTCAGGTAGTCGAGCGGATTGATGGTCGTGCCGGCGGCATGGATGAGATGGCCCCGATGGTCACGGATGTCGGCCGGCACCACGAGGGTCGGGTCGAAGTAGCGCACCCGCTCCCTTGCCGCCCGCGGCAGGCGGATTCCCTCGGGATGCTCGGCGTAGGCGCGCATCCGCTCCCGGGCGGTGGCCTCGAGGCTGGCCAGTTCCCCCTGCGCATCGAGCGACCGCAGACGGGCGTGGATGGTCTCGAGCAGATCGGGCTCGGAGATGGGATAGAGCGTACCCACCACGCCGAGGTCCTCCCCCCGGCAGAGCGGCGCCAGCAGCACCAGGGCAAGTGCCAAGGCTGTCCGCGGCGCCAGGTTCATCGCGCCCTCCCTCCCGCGACAGGGTGGCAGTCACGGCCTGCATGCGGCAGGCTACGGGTTTGCCGGGGCCGCGCGCTGTTTGCGCTGCCATCACGGCTGTAGGAAACTCGTGCGGTCGGCGTAAAAGGAAGGACGCAATGACAGGGAAAGCCATTCACCGTGCCTCGGGCGCCACCGTGACCCCCGAGGAGTTCATCAGGCGCGAGGGTCCCCAGTACAGAGATAAAGGGATCTATCCTGAGTGCATTGTCTGCGGCAGCGTTCTCCATCCGTATGGCGTCAACTCGACGAACGTGACGGCGCGCTTCGATCATCCGGACCGCACCGACTGCCTGCTCTCCTCGACCCCCAATCCCCGCTATATCCATCTCCAGCCATCCGATTGGGACTTGGCGGCGGGAAAGCGGCTCAGGGAGACTATTTGCAGGCTGGAGAACATCAAACAGGCGTATGCCGTGTGCCGGGCTCTGTGCTTCAACCACCTGAAAGTGTCGGAATTCCTCGAGATGTTCCGGGAAGGCGACCGCAAGCGGATCTGGGCCTACAAGGGGCTGCAGGAATGGGTGGCGCCCTACATTCTCGTCACCCTCGTGGATCTGGAACCAAACGGCAAACGCCGCTTTCCCCTCCGGTTCGTACTGCGCAAGCCGGCGAGGCAGCCCATTGATGCGATGTGGGTCTCGCCGGAGGATTGCGCACTCGAGCCGGTCTTTGCCGATTCGGGGCGGCCCATGGCGCGGGACCCGATCGTACTCAGTGATGACAGGATCGAGGCGGCCCGGGCGGATACCGCATGGATACCGGATGTCATGACGAAGAGGTTGAAGGAGTGCTGTGCTCACCGGTGAGTCCTCCGCTCCTCCTCCTCGCGCAGCGCCTCGCAGGACAGTCCGTACACGTCCATGCAACGCAGGTCGAGATGCCCCCCCGGGGGCGGCGCATTGTCGAAGCCGAATTCGTCCAGCATGGTTTCCGTGCGCTTTGCCGGATCGAACCGCCCGATGATCCGCGCCAGCGCGGCACACGCTTCCTCGAAGGTTGGTTCCAGGGAGAACGTATCTTCGGGATCCTGGGCATAGCAGGGCTCGTAATCGCAGCGCCGCACCAGCACTTCCCTTGCGCACTGGATAACCTCTTCCGCCGTGGCGCCGTCGATCCGCTTGCCGGCGCTTACCAGAATCGCCACCCAGTCACATCCATTGGTGGATCGGCCGGGTGGCAGCCTGAGCACATGGCCGTACCAGTAGCCACTGTCCTCCGAGACCAGCGTGATGAGCTCACGCTCCCCGCCATGGGACATGGAACCGCGCTCAACGAAGGCCAGCCGGTTCGTCGCCAGCAGCTTCGGCGCAATGGCGCAGTGCCTGTTGGCTGCCAGCGCCGTCGTGACGCTGTGCTGAATGGATTCACTCATGACGGGCAACCTCCACCATCCGCGGCAGGGGCCAGGTCCGGTACAGACGCCGATACCAAGGCCCCTCAAGCCATGCGATGGCGCACCATGCGGCCCGCGCGTCTAGGAGACGCTCATCCGCCCGCCGCGACAGGCGGATGGCGGGCCTGTAGCGCTCGCGCATCCACCCGGGATTGTCCTCCCGCGACAGCGTGGCGCGCGTCACTTCGAGCCGCACCGGTAACCGGCGCTCGGCCACGATCTCGGACAGCCGTGACAGGGCGCCAGCGAGGCCGTGGTCAAAGCGCCAGTCGTGCAACGACAGTCCACGGAGTTCGGTCAGGCCAGCGTAGTGGAAGTCGAACCGGGCGATGCAGGTGCGGTGATTCCCGTCGCAGTGCACGTACCAGTCGTGACCGTCGGTGGTGATGAAGGACATGGTGGGCTCCTTCTTCTCATCCGACAGGTAGTAGCCGCGGTTGGACTCGTGCAGCGGGAGGTTGAGAGCCATCCGCTTGCCGTTGCGCAGCAGCCAGCTCCAGGTCTGTCCGTGACAGTCGGGGTCATCCGTGCCGACCACCCGGAAGACATTCAATGATCCGGAGTTGGTCCACAGGTAGCTGGTGGCGAAAGGCTCCAGGCTCCGGAAGTGATCGCTGTCCCAGCGCCTGATGATCTCACCGCTCCAGGCGGGCGGATTCTTGTCCAATGACTGCAACAGTGGTGACATGGAACTCCTCCCTACAGCAGCCGCAGCGCCCGGCCGATGATGCGATCCGCGGCGATCCAGCCGATGTCGGCGTAGCGGGAGTCGTAGCTGTCCGGGTGGCCGGTCCACACGAAGATCGCCCCGGCCGGGATCACCCCCACCGGCCCCGGGGCCAGCGGCTCGCCGCCGGAGGTCTCGGCCTTGGCCAGCCCCACGAACCCGCCATTGATGTAGAAGGCCGGGCCCCGTCGGGAGACCACATCGCCCGGCAGACCGCCCACCCGCTTGATGAACACCATCCCCTCCGGATAGAAGCGGTGGGTCGGCGGCCGGAACGCCACCAGGTCCCCGCGGCCGCGCGGCGCCTGCCCCTTGATGACCAGGTAGAGCACGCCCGGCAGGCTGGGGGTCCCGTTGATGCCGAGGGTCACCCAGGGCGAGGCGAGCACGTCCATACCCCCGATGAGCCCGATCAGCAGCAGGGTGAGGCCGCACCAGCGCCGGAAGCGGCGCCAGGCCGGTCGGTAGCGCTCAGCGTCCATCGGCCACGCCTCCCGCCCCG
>JAQVKR010000357.1 GCA_028694565.1 Gammaproteobacteria bacterium
GCCGGTCCTCTTACACCGCCCACGGCCAATGCTGCGCCCGCGGCTGTCGCTGCCCAGGGCGCCGCCGCAGGCGCCGGTGCCGCGGCTACCGGCGCGGTTGCGCCCGTCCCGCCACGCCCCGCTGTCGAGCTGATCACCCTCTCCGCCGTTACCCTCTTTGACTTCGACCGCGCCGCACTGCGCCCCGAGGGGCGGGCGCGCCTGGATGCGCTGGTGGCCGATCTCAAGGCCTATCCACGGGCCGGCACGGTGCGGATCGTCGGCCACACCGACAACATCGGCGGCGCCGCCTACAACCAGGCCCTGTCGGAGCGTCGGGCGCAGGCCGTGCGCGATTACCTCATTGCCGGCGGCCTGGCGCCGGAGCGCATCGTCGCCGCCGGCAGCGGCGCCGATCTGCCGATCGCCAGCAACGACACCGCGGCCGGCCGCCAAAGCAATCGACGGGTGGAGATCGAGATCCCCGTGGAGCGTGAAATCTTCCGTCGCCCCTGACTGCCAGGGACGGCCAAACCTCTTTGCGTCTATCTCCCGCGCAAAGCCCGGCTTCGGGAAACAGGGGAGACCAACTAGCTAGTTAGGAGTCGCGTTCAATGAGTACCGCAACCGTAGTGACGACGCGCAGTGAGGCCGCCGTGTGGCTGAAGGCGCTTTTCTATGTGGGCCTCGCTCTGGTGTTGATGCTGGCCTGGTCCAGTGTCTTCGCCAGCGACGGCACCGAGTTCGAGGGTGCCGCCACCAAGTTCGAGGAGTGGGTGAAGGGCAACCTCGGCAAGCTCGCCGCCTTGGTCGCCGTGGCCGTCGGTTCCGTGGTTGCCGCCGTCCGCAAGGATTGGAGCTGGTTCTTCGGCGCCATCGTTCTGGCCATCGGTATCGGCATCGTCGTCGGCATCGTCAACGCCAGCTTCACCGCCACCATCTAAGCCGCGGGGCCGCCATGTCGAACCAAACGGATCTTTCTCACTACATCCCGCGCCGCCTGGACGATGCCGGCAAGTTTCTGTTCTGGGAGCTGGATGTGGCAGGCATTGGCCTGCTTGGCATCTTGTTGGGTGTAGCTCTGGACTTCCCGATCATTGGCCTATTTATCGGGATCGGTCTCGCGTACTCCTACAACAAGCTCAAGGCCGGGAAGCATCCGGGCATGGCGGCCCACCTTCTTTACTGGTTCACCGGGATTCCCGAGCCTAAGGAATTGCCCGGTAGCCATATCCGCGAATTAAACGGCTAGGGGGCGCCATGACACCGGAAAAGGCCAACAACGAACGGGACGCGCTGCGCGCGCAGGTCCGCTTTCACCGCGCCCTCAATGTCTCACTGGTCGCCACGCTGTTTCTTGGCGTGGTGTTGCTGGGGTGGGTGCTCATCCGAGACACCACCCGCATCGTACCGCCCGAGGTCCGCGGCGAGTACGAGGTTGGTGCCAATTTCGCCAACAAGGACTACCTGCTGGATGTCTCCGGCTACGTCCTCGGCATGGTCCTGACCGTCACACCGGAAACCGTCGAACACAACAACAAGGTGATCCTCAAGATGACCCACCCGGACGGTTACGCCGAGTTGAAAGCCGCGCTGGATGCGGCCGCGCTGCGGCTGCGCAAGGAGCGCGTCACCACCATCTGGGTGCCGCGCAAACAGGAGGTCGATGAGCGCGCCAAGCGCGTCAAGGTCAGTGGGAAACTCAAGACCTATATCGCCGACCAGCTCACGTCCGAGCGCGACAAGGACTACATCGTCGAATTCACCGTAACCACATCGGGGCGTCTCTATGTTTCCAAAATCGAAGAACTTGTTAAAGGCGATGCTGCTGGCGCTGCTGGCCGCTGATGCCGGCGCTACGCAGATCATCGACAACGCCGACCGCGGCCACGTCCAGGTCAATATCTCGGCCAGCGAGCAAAACCGCCTCGCGGTCGAGGGCCGGCGCATCGTCACGGTCGTGCCCTCCCAAAAGGGTGTGCTCTCCACCGCGAACGACGAGCTGCTGGGAGCGCTGTACTTCACGTTAGCCAGCGACTCGCCCAATCACGGCACGGTTACGCTCTTCGTGTCCGACGACCGGGGGACCACCTACAAGCTCATCCTGGTGCCGCGGCCGATCCCGGGCGAGGAAGTCATCCTCCGCCCGCCCGCCGACGTCAGCGCCCGGCCGTCCCTTGCCACCACCGCTGATGGGCGCGCCGTCTCGTATCAGCGGCGCATCAAAGACCTGGTGCTGGTGATGGCCGATCCCACCCTCCAGGACGCCCTCGAAGTCGTCCCCGTCAACAAGGACGTGCCGCTGTGGACCGAGGGCCGCCTGGTGCTCGTGGCCAAGTACCTCGACGGCGACATGGTGGGGGAAAAGTACCGCCTCACCAACGTGTCGCCCACCGACATGCTGCTGGTCGAGCAGGAGCTGTACCGCCACGGCGTGCGGGCCGTGTCCATTGAGCATCACACCTTGACCCCTGGTGACGCCACGGACATCTACATCGTGCGCGCGAGGAAAGACAATGAGTGATCCGAACGCCCAAACCAAGAAACGCCAATCCCTGCTGATCGGGGGGGCGGTGACCGGCATCCTGATCCTGGCGGGCGCCGGCATGTTTCTGTTCGATGCCGGGCCGACCCGCGCACCCCGCGTCAAACCGACCACGGTCAGCATCACCGCGCCCGGCTCGGTCGATGACCGCGATGCCTGGCGCGCTCAGCAGGCGGCCCGCGAGAAGGCGAACGAGGCGATGATCCAGGACGTTCAGCGCCAGCTCAAAACGCAGGAAGAGCAGAACAAGCGTCTCGCCCAGGCGCTCGAAAAGCTTCAGTCGGACCAGCGTGCCGGCAACCGGCCCGGCGCCGCTGCGCCCGTCGATGCGTCGCTGCTCGACCAGCCGCTGCCTGGCGGCACGCCCGGCTCTGCCCGTGTTCTCCAGCCGCCGACCGTGGCCGGGGGCCGCCCGTCCGTCTCGGGCCTCAATACCCCTTTGCCGGTGGCTGAAGAGCCGCCCCGGCGCGAGCTCGAGATCATCCGCTTCGCGGCCGCGGCCCCCGGCGCTGCCGGCGGCTTGCCCGGCGCGGGCGGGCAGGCGGCAACATCGAGGTGCTGGGCTTCCCGGTGGACGAGAAGGCCAAGCGCTTCGGTGTCACCAAGGGCGCCGCCGAGAAGCGCACTGCTATTGAGTTCATCCCGGCCGGCTCCTTCGTGCGCGTGGCCATGTTGAACGGCGTGGATGCACCGACCGGGGGGCAGGCCCAGAGCAATCCGTTGCCGGTCGCCTTCCATGTCCTCGATCTGGCCAACCTCGCCAACAAGCACCGTCTCGACATCAAGGATTGCCGGTTCATTGCGGCCGCGTGGGGCGATCTTTCGTCTGAACGCATGTTGGCCCGCACCGAAACGCTCACCTGCATCATCAACGGCGAAACCGTAGAAATGCCGGTGAAGGGGCAGGTCATAGGTGAGGATGGCAAGGTGGGGGTGCGGGGCCGCTTGGTCACGAAGCAGGGGCAGTTACTCGCCAATGCGCTCTTCTCTGGTGCGCTGTCCGGTATCGGTGATGCCTTCAAGCAGTCTGCCACCATCACCAGCGTGGGCGGCGCGGGCGTCACCCAGACCATCGATCCCGACAAGGTGGCTCAGCTTGCCGTCGGCGGCGGCGTGTCGCGGGCCGCGGACATGCTCGCGCAGTACTACCTCAAG
>JAQVKR010000011.1 GCA_028694565.1 Gammaproteobacteria bacterium
TGCTGGCGCACCATGCCCAGCCGCTGGTTGTCGAACACCACCACCTTCACCGGCAGGTCGTAGCGCTTCAGGGTGGCCAGCTCCTGGACGTTCATCAGGAACGAGCCGTCCCCGCTCACGTTCACCACCGGCACGTCGGGCCGCGCCAGCTGGGCGCCGATGGCGCTCGGCAGGCCGAAGCCCATGGCGCCGAGACCCCCGCTGGTGAGGTGCTGGCGCGGGTGGTCGAAGGGGTAGTACTGGGCCACCCACATCTGGTGCTGCCCCACGTCACAGCTGATGACGGCGCGGCGCCCCGCGGCCGCGGCCAGCCGGCGCAGGAACGCCGCCGGGTCGACGCCGGGGCTCGCGCCGACGCGCGCGGCGAAACCCTCCATGCCGTGCAGGGCGCGGCAGTGGCGGCGCCAGCCCTCGATGTCGAGCGGCGCGGCCAGGGCCTCCAGGACGGGCCCGATGGCACCCACCAGGGCGCAATCGGCCGCGCGCAGCTTGCCCACCTGGGCGGCATCACCATCGAGGTGCACGACCCGGGCATGGGGCGCGAACCGGTCCAGGCGTCCGGTGACGCGATCATCGAAACGGGCGCCCACCACCACCAGCAGATCGCACTCCTGCACCACGCGATTGGCCGCCGCCGAGCCGTGCATGCCGAGCATGCCCAGGTTGCACGGGTGGCCGTCGGGCAGGTTGCCGAGGCCCTTGAGGGTGAGCACCGTGGGAATGCCCGTCGCCTCCACGAAGCGGCGGAACGCCGCCTCCGCCCCCGCCAGGGTGACGCCGCCGCCGGCATAGATGACCGGCCGGTGGCTGGAGCGCAGCAGTTCGCACGCCGCCGCGACGGCTTCGGGCGCGATCGTCACCCCGGCCGCGGGTCCGGCATCCGGCAACGGATCGGTGTCGACCTCGGCCAGCAGGATATCCTTGGGCACATCCACCAGCACGGGGCCGGGACGGCCGGCGGTGGCCACCCGGAAGGCCTCTGCGATGGCCGCGGGAAGCTCGCCGGGGCGACGCACCAGGATGCTGTGCTTGGTGACGGGCAGGCTGAGGCCGAGCACATCGGTCTCCTGGAAGGCGTCGGTGCCGATGAGCGTGGTGGGCACCTGGCCGGTGATGGCGACCAGGGGCACCGAGTCGAGGTGGGCGTCGGCGATGCCGGTAATCAGGTTGGTGGCGCCGGGGCCCGAAGTGGCCAGGCAGACCCCGGGCCTGCCGCTGGCGCGGGCGTAGCCGCCGGCGGCGAAAGCCGCCCCCTGCTCGTGCCGGCAGAGGATATGGCGGATGGGCGAATCGATGAGGGCGTCGTAGAGCGGCATGATCATGCCGCCGGGATACCCGAAGATCGTATCGATGCCCCGGGCCTCAAGCGCCCGGGCGATGTGCTCTGCCCCATTCATGGGCGGAATCCTCCCGATAGTCCGGTCTGCGGGTGGTCTGGCTGCGGCGGGGCGCGTCGACGACGAGCGGGACTACGGGAACGTCAATCAGGCTGTGCATGGGAATCACCTCGGGTTTTCACTGGGCCGGAAAAAGAAAAGGCCCCCGGATCTTTCGATGCGGAGGCCTGTTCGGGTTCGGTTCTGGAAACGCTAGCCGGCAGTCTCTCCGCGTGGTCGGGCAACGACCACTAGTACCAGGGAGACGATGACCAGCAGGGCCAGGATGTTCATGCGCGTTGCGGCGGCAATCCGGTGACGGCGTTTCGGAAGGTTCCATCCTAGCGGGCGCCGAACCGTCTTGTAAAGACCCCGGGGCGGCCTGCCGAACCGGCCGGTCACGGGCATGGGCGCGGCGGTGAGCCCCGGTTACAATGCCCCTCCATGAAGCGCCCGCTCCCAGCCGCCGTCGCCCGCGCCGCCCTGCCGCTCCTGCTCCTGGCGCTCGCCGCCGGCACGGGCGCGGCCGAGGCGCCCGGGCTGATCGGCGAGCTGAACGTGCTGCCGCGCGCACCGGCCTTCAGCCTGGGCGCGAACGGCGCGCCGCACCGGTTGCGGGTGTGCTGGAACTGGGGCTGCAAGAGCCAGGGCGAGCTGCTCCTCGACGCCGGGGACGACGCCGAGCTCGATCGCATCTTCCGCCACCCCAGCTGCCGGGGCGGCGGGCCGGGGCTGGAGCTGCAGCAGATCCGGCTGGCCGTCCGCTACCTCGAGCGCCGCGCCGGCGAGCAGCTCCCGGTGGCGAACGACCGCGGCGGCAACGAGGCGGATGCCGGGGTGGAGGGCCGCACCGACTGCATCGACAACACCTCCAACACGCTCAACTACCTTCACTTCCTCGACCGCCGCGGCTACCTGCGCCACTGGCGCCCGCCGGCCTCGGGCGACTACGAGAGCACCTGCCTGCTCTGCCCCACGCCCCGCCACACCGCCGCGATCCTGGTCCTCGCCGACCGGCCGGCGGTCCGCTTCGTGGTGGACACCTGGCTACGGGACAACGGCAGCCTGCCCCTGGTGGCGCCCGAGGGCCCCTGGCGGCGGCTGTTCATCTACCGCGACAACGACCGCCTCAACCCCTGGTTCGGCCTGGAGGAGCTGCAGATCTACTGCGACAGCGGCTTCTTCGGCCCGGAAAAGCTGGCGGCGGCCGAGCGGGCGGTGGCGGAGGCGGCAACCGCGCGCTGATCCCCGCCCGCACCCGGGTGCCGCCGTTGCTGGCCCTGCGGCGCCCGAGTGTCTAAGCTCCGCTAATCGGGGCCGTCACGGCCAGGCGCCCAACCGCCGGACCGGCGAATCCCGGCGGCCCCCGGAGAGGAGCATGCCCACCACCCTCTGGTACGTGCACGATCCCATGTGCAGCTGGTGCTTCGCCTTCCGGCCCACCCTGGCGGCGCTGCAGGCGCGCCTGCCGGAAGCGGTGGCCGTGAAGCGACTGCTCGGCGGCCTGGCCCCCGACACCGACGAGCCCATGCCCGAGGCGATGCAGGCCTATCTCCAGGCCACCTGGCAGCGCATCGAGGAGCGCGTTCCCGGCACCCGCTTCAACTTCGATTTCTGGACCCGCTGCCGGCCCCGGCGCACCACCTGGCCCGCCTGTCGCGCGGTCATCGCCGCCCGCACCCTCAACCCCGCCTACGAGGTGCCGATGGTCGAGGCGATCCAGAACGCCTACTACCGCCAGGCCCGCAATCCCTCGGAGACCGACACCCTGGTGGCCCTGGCGGGCGAACTGGGCCTGGACACGCTGCGTTTCGTGCGCCTGCTGGATGCCCCGGAAACCCACAGCCGCCTGACGGAGGAGATGGGGCGCGCACGGGCCATGGGCGTGGACGCCTTTCCCTCCCTGGTGCTGGAGTTCGATTCCAGCCGCTGGCGGGTGGCGGTGGACTACGACGATCCCGAGGCCATGGCCCTGCAGGTGGACGCCCTGCTCACCGCCACCTGACGACGCTGCCGCGTGCCCATGACGGCCCCGCAGCCAATCCATATTTCTTGCCCATTCCTCTGCACAATCATGCTTGAGGCAATCCCCTGAGCCACGGGCCGTGAAGAAGACCATCACCCGCAAGCTGTTCCTCACCCTGCTGCTCACTTCCCTGGTGCTGGTGAGCGGCATGTACGCGTTCATGCAGTGGTCCTTCGATCATGGCTTCATCCGCTACGTGGAGCAGCGTGAGCAGCAGGTGATCGACGGGCTGGTGGAGGAGCTGGCGCTTGTCCACGCCGCCGACGGCGGCTGGGAGGCGCTGGCCGCCTCGCCGCACCGCTGGCTGCAGTTGGTGATGTCAGTCCACGGCCACCCGATCCGGGGCAAACGCCTGGAGGGGCTGCTGGAGCGCATGCGGCCCGGCGAGTGGCCGCCCGGTGAGCCCCCGCGCGCGCCGCGGGGCTTCCCCACGCCGCTCGAGCTGCGCGTGCGCCTGCTCGACGCCGCGCGGCAGGTGGTCTACGGGCGACCGGAGGAGCCGCTGGGGGCGCTTGCGCTCCATCCCATCCGCGAGGACGGCGCCGTGGTGGGCTACCTGGGGGTGCGCGAGGACGAGGCCGCGCTGTCCCTGAGCCACGACCTGCGCTTCGCCGAACAGCAGAACCAGGCCTTCCTGCTCATCGCGCTCGCCATGCTGCTGGTCTCCGCGGGACTGGCCCTGCCGCTGGCCCGCTATTTCGTCAGTCCGATCCGCTCCCTCACCCGCGCCACCCGCCAGCTCGCCTCCGGCGACTACAGCCCGCGCATCGACCACCGCGCCGACGACGAGCTGGGACAGCTCGCCCGCGACTTCAACCACCTGGCCCACACCCTGGGCCGCAACGAGGAGCTGCGCCGCCAGTGGGTGGCCGACATCTCCCATGAGCTGCGCACGCCCCTGGCGATCCTGCGCGGCGAAATCGAGGCGGTCCAGGACGGCGTGCGCAGCCTCGATGCCGGGGCGGTGGAGTCGCTGCACCAGGAGGTGCTGCACCTGACGCGGCTGGTGGATGATCTCTACGAGCTGTCCATGTCCGACATCGGGGCGCTGGACTACCGCAAGGAGCCGCTCGACCTCGGCGCCGCCGCCCGGACCGCGATCGAGGGGCTGGCGCAGGCGTTCGGCGGGAAAGCAATCCGGGTCGAGACCCGGGGACTCGACGACGGGGCCGCCATCGTCGACGCCGACCCCGACCGCCTGGAGCAGCTGCTGGCCAACCTCCTGCAGAACACCCTGCGCTACACTGATCCGGGCGGCACGGCCCGGCTGTCCCTCGCAACGGCGGCGGGGCGCGCCGAGCTGGTGCTGGAGGATTCCGCCCCGGGGGTCTCCGCGGCGGAGTTGCCGCGCCTGTTCGATCGCCTCTACCGCACCGAGGGATCGCGCAACCGGGAATCCGGGGGCACCGGTCTGGGGCTGGCCATCTGCCGTAATATCGCCGAGGCGCACGACGGCACCCTCACCGCCGCCCCCTCGGACCTGGGCGGCCTGCGCATCGTTCTGGATCTCCCTCTGCTCGACGAGAAGAAGCCATGAACGGGACCCTGCTCATCGTGGAGGACGAGGCGAAGCTGGCGCGGCTGCTGGCCGACTACCTGGTCCAGGCCGGCTTTGCGACCCATATCATCGACAACGGCCTCGACGCCGCGCCCTGGATCCGCGCCCACGAACCCGACCTGGTGCTGCTGGACCTGATGCTGCCGGGGCGCGACGGGCTGGACATCTGCCGGGAGGTGCGCGGCTTCAGCCCGGTTCCCATCATCATGGTCACCGCGCGGGTGGAGGAGATCGATCGCCTGCTGGGCCTCGAGCTGGGCGCCGACGACTACATCTGCAAGCCCTTCAGTCCCCGCGAGGTGGTGGCGCGGGTGCGGGCGGTGCTGCGCCGGGCGCGGCTGTGCGGCGTCCCGCGCACGGAGCCGGTGCGCCTGGACCCGGACCGGCTGCAGGTCAGCACCGGCGAGCGGACCCTGGAGCTGACCGCCGTGGAATTCCAGCTCCTGCAGACCCTGTACCAGGCGCCCGGGCGCATCTACTCCCGGGATCGGCTGATGGACCGCATCTACCCCGACAACCGTATCGTCAGCGAACGGACCATCGACAGCCACATCAAGAAACTGCGCCGCAAGCTCGAGGCCCTGCTGCCCGGCCGCGAGCTCATTCATTCCGTCTACGGCATGGGCTACAAGTACGAGCCCGACGCCTGAGCGGCCCGCCGGAACGGCTCTCCCCCCGCTTCCCCATTTGCTGCAAATTTCCTCCGTAGTGGCAGTCCAGACTCCGGATCAAAGGACCGGAGCCTCCCTCCGGCCCACTTCAAGCCCGGAGTCACCATCATGCTCAACCCCTCCTGCAAGCGGTTTCTGATCCAGGCCCACCGCTGGATCGCCCTCGCCCTCGCGCCGCTGTTCCTGCTGATCCTCCTCACCGGCGCGGTACTCGCGTTCAAGCCCATCCTCGACGCGGCTGGCAACGGTGCGGAGACCGCCGCCACGGCGGCCGATCCCGCCGCGGTGGCGGCGCTGCTGGAGCGGGTCGATCCGGCAGGCCGGGCCAGGTCGGTCGCGATTCTCCCGGACGGCCGGGTCGGCATCGACGATGTCGGCATCTACGATCCCGCCACCGGCGAGCGGACCGGCGCCGCCGACACGGGCTTCGATCTCTTCGGGACAGCCGAGCGGCTGCACAAGGATCTTCTGATCGGTGCCGGCATCGTGGTGGAAATCGCCACCTACGGGATGCTGCTGATCGTGGCGGCGGGGCCGTTCCTTGCCTGGCCGCGCCTGCGCCGGACGCTCATGGGCTGGCACCTCGGGCTCGGCTGGGCCCTGCTGCCGCTGGCCCTCCTGCTGCCGCTCACCGGCGTGCTCATGACGCTGCACGTGGGCATGGGCGAAATGCCGCAGATCCCCCGGGCAGCCGCGCCCATTCCTCTCGTCACGGCACTGGAACGCGCCTCCGTGGAGGCCGATCTGGGCGACCTGCGGATGGTGCGGCGCTTTCGCGGCGGCACGGCGCTGGTCATGGCCCGCGGCACCGACGGCACGCAGGCCTACATCGTTTCCGACGCCGGAGTGAGCGCGCTGGATCGGTCCGGCAACTGGCCCAAGGCCATCCACGAGGGCACCTGGGCCGGGGCCTGGTCCGGAATCCTGAACCTGGCCGGGGCCATCGGACTGGCCGGACTCACCCTGACCGGCTTCCTGTCCTGGTTCCGGCGCCGCCGGCAGGCGACGGCCCGCAGCGGCGACGCGGACGCCGACATCCTGGTGGCCCATGCCAGCCAGACCGGCACCGCGGCACGCCTGGCCGAGGCCACGGCCACGGCCCTGCGCAGGGGCGGCGAGCGGGTCGCGCTGGCCTCCCTCGGCGCGCTCGATCCGCGCGAATTGGGCCTCTATCGCCATGTCCTGCTCCTGGTCTCCACCACCGGTGAAGGCGAGGTGCCGGACCCGGGCCGGGGCTTCCTGGCCCGACTGGCCGGCGCCCGCCTCGACGGGGTCAGGTTCGCCCTGTTCGCCCTGGGCGACTCCCGCTACGCCCACTTCTGCGGCGGCGGCGAAACCCTGCTCGGGGCGCTGGTGGCCGCCGGCGCCGAACCGGCCCTGCCCATGCGCCTGGTGGACGGCGCGCCCGCCGCTTCCTGGCGGAGCTGGCTCGACAGCCTGGCGGCAACCCTCGGCATCCGGCCGGGCGTTCCGCCCGCGGTGGACGAGGATCGGCCCCTGACCGTCCGGCTGCGGGAGCGCAGCCGCCTGGACCGTGCCGGCGATCCCGGGACCCGGGCCGCCTACGGCCTGGTGCTGGAAACCGATGGCGGCGTGGAGTTCCGTCCCGGCGACCTGCTCCTGGTGGCGCCGGGCGCGGGCGAGGCCGAGCGCTGCTACTCCATCGGCTCCTCCTCCCGGGTGACGCCGGGAGAGATCCGGCTTTCGGTGAGCCTGGTCGAGACGGACGATGCCGCCGGCGGGCGCCGGTTCGGTGCCGCCAGCGGTCTGCTGTGCCGGACGCTCGCCGTGGGAGGAACCCTGGCGGCGAAGCTGCGCCGCCACCCGGCCTTCAACCCCCCGGCGCATCCCGGGCGGCCGATCATCATGGTGGCCGCCGGCTGCGGCATCGCCCCCTTCATGGGCTTTCTCGACGAGCTCGAGGCGGACGCCGGCCGCGGCCCCACCTGGCTGTTCTTCGGCAACCGCCGGCGCGACGGCGACTACTTCTACGGCGAGCGGCTGGAGGCGCTGCACGCCGACGGCGTCCTCACCCGGCTCGATACCGCCTTCTCCCGCGACCAGGCCGAGCGCCGCTATGTCACCCACGCCATGGTGGCCGCGGGCGCGGAGCTGGTGCGCTGGCTGCTGGAGGAGGACGCCCTGCTCTACGTCTGCGGCCGCGGCAGCACCCTGGGCCGGAGCGTGGACGAGGCGCTGGCGCGGATCCTGGCCGAGCACGCCGGGCTCGATGCCGCCGCCTCCGGCGAGCTGCTGCGGCAATGGCAGGCCGGCGGCAGGCTGCTCCGGGATCTGTTCGACTGAGGGACGGACCGGATTGACCGCCGGCGGCCAGGTGGGCCATAAATCCCGGAACCGATTCGCCGGCGGGAGGTCCCCATCCATGAAGCTGTTGCGCTACGGCCCCGCGGGAGCCGAGAAACCGGGTCTGCTGGATGCGGAGGGCGGCCTGCGCGATCTCTCCGCCGAGGTCGGGGACATCGCCGGGGAAGTGCTGACCCCGGCGGGCATCGCCCGGTTGCGGGGGCTCGATCACCATGCCCTGCCGCGGGTGCAGGGCAGCCCGCGCCTGGGACCCTGCGTGGGCCGGGTGGGCAAGTTCATGGCCATCGGGCTCAACTACGCCGATCACGCCGCCGAGGCGGGCATGGCGCCGCCGGCGGAGCCGGTGCTGTTCAGCAAGTACCCCAGCGCCATGTGCGGCCCCAACGACGAGGTCGTCATTCCCCGCGGCTCGCTGCAGACCGACTGGGAGGTGGAGCTGGGCGTGGTCATCGGCCTTCCCGGCAAGCGCATCCCCGAGTCCGAGGCGCTGGCCCACGTGGCCGGCTACTGCGTGGTGAACGACGTTTCCGAGCGATCGCTGCAGCTGGAGGGGACGGGCCAGTGGGTCAAGGGCAAGAGCTGCGACACCTTCGCTCCCACCGGGCCCTGGCTGGTCACCGCCGACGAGGTGCCCGACCCCCAGAATCTGCGCCTGTGGCTGGAGGTGGACGGCCGCCGCTACCAGGACGGCAGCACCGCCACCATGATCTTCGGCGTCGCCCGGCTCATCAGCTACCTGAGCGGCCTGTTCACCCTCCACCCCGGCGACATCATCTCCACCGGCACCCCGCCCGGCGTGGGCATGGGCGTGAAGCCGGCGCCGGTCTACCTGCGCCCCGGACAGGTGCTGCGCCTGGGGGTGGAGGGGCTCGGCGAGCAGCGGCTGCGGACGGTGGCGGAGCCCTGACTCAGGGCGTCTTCGCGGCGAAGGTGTCGCAGCGCTCGAGCGCCCCGCTCTCCAGGCCGATCCGGAACCAGCGCGTCCGCTGGGCGGAACTGCCGTGGGTGAAGGAATCGGGATTGGCCGTGCCGCGCGCCTGGCGCTGCAGGCGATCGTCGCCGATGGCGCTGGCGGCGTTGAGCGCCTCCTCCAGGTCGCCCCGCTCCAGGATGTTGCGCGCCCGGTCCGCATGGTGGGCCCAGAGGCCGGCAAAGCAGTCGGCCTGCAGTTCCAGGCGCACCGAGAGGGCGTTGGCCTCCTTCGGCCCCAGGCGGCCGCGCGCCGCTTGCACCTGTCCGGAAATGCCGAGCAGGGTCTGCACGTGGTGCCCCACCTCGTGGGCGATGACGTAGGCCTGGGCGAAATCGCCCGGCGCCCGGAAGCGATCCCTCAGTTCGCGGTAAAAGCCGAGATCGATGTAGACCCGGTGGTCCCGCGGGCAGTAGAAGGGACCCGCGGCGGCCTGGGCGAAACCGCAGGCGGACTCCACCGCGTCGGTGAACAGCACCAGCCGCGGCTCCTCGTAGACGCCGCCCCGGGCGCGGAACAGCGCCTGCCAGGTATCCTCGGTGTCGGCCAGGACCACCGAAACGAAATCGGCCAGTTCCTCCTGGCCCGGCGGCACCGGCGCCGTGCCCGTCGCGTAGCCGCCCTCGTTGTCGGGAATGCCCTGCAGTACCAGCCGCGGGTCCACCCCCAGGTAGAGCGCCACCAGCACCAGCACGAGGGTGCCGACACCGCCGCCCACGGCCCGCCGCGATACCCGCGTGCCGCGCCGATCCTCCACGTTGCCGCTTCGCCTGCCGCTCTTCCAGCGCATGGGTCTCGATCTCCGGTTCTCCGTCGCCGGGGACTATGCTGACCCGCAGCCGGGGTCCCGGTAAAGTCCGGGCAGGCGGCAAGTCGCCGATGGCGGCGCGGCGCATGGGTACCGCGCGCCCCCCCGGCGGATGGACTTGCGCACCCAGGAAACCCCGGGGCGGAATTGCCCAGCGCACGGTTTACAGCCGCCGCCCGGGCGGACAAGATATAGCTCCACCGGGTCCGCGACCCCACCCACAGCAAACCGGAGGTGAACATGGCCAACGAAGGCTATCACGAGCCCATCGCAGAGCTTTCCGACGACACCCGAGACATGCACCGCGCCATCGTCTCCCTGATGGAGGAGCTGGAGGCGGTGGACTGGTACAACCAGCGCGTGGACGCCTGCAAGGACCCGGAGCTGCGGGCCATTCTCCAGCACAACCGCGACGAGGAGAAGGAGCACGCCGCGATGGTGCTGGAGTGGATCCGGCGCCGCGACCCCGCCTTCGACCACGAGCTGCGCGACTTCCTCTTCACCGACAAGCCCATCGCCCACGAATGAGCCCGTGCCGTCCCGGGGGCGTCCCCCGGGCACGCCCCCGGCCGCGGCGTTCCGCCCCCACCCCGGCGGAGCGCAAGGTGTCCAAGGGCCTGTTCACGGGCCCCGTCAACTTCTGCGCCCGCGGTTCCGCCGGGCGCCCGGGTTGAACCCAGCGGTCATTCCGCGGTCATCACTCCATGTAACCCTGTACCAGCCGCCGATTGGCGTACCGCCGCAGCAGTGGCGGACACGGCCTTGTTTTACCTGGGTTTTTACCCGGAACGGAAGCAAGCGCGGTTTGACCCCCACCGGCATCGGCTCTATACGTTTCCAGACCACCAGCGGGCGAATGGGGACATGGACATGCCGGCCAGGACGAGACTGGAGCAGGAAAGCACGGAGCATCCCATGCAGCGCTACCGGGTGGTGCGCGGGCGGAGCGAGGCCCTCTGCCGGCCGCTGGCGGTGGACGACTACCAGGTCCAGTCCATCGCCGAGACCAGCCCGCCGAAGTGGCACCTCGCCCACGTCACCTGGTTTTTCGAGACCTTTCTGCTGGAGCCCTTCCTGCCCGGCTACCGCCCCTATCACGACCGCTTCCGCTTCCTCTTCAACTCCTACTACGAAACGGTCGGCCCCATGCAGCCGCGGCCGCAGCGCGGTCTCCTGTCCCGGCCCACGGTGGAGGAGGTCTACCGCTACCGCGCCCACGTCGACGAGCGCATCGCGGCGCTCCTGGACACGGTTGCCGGGCGCGACCGGCCGGAAGTGCTCGCGCGCCTGGCCCTGGGACTCAACCATGAGCAGCAGCACCAGGAGCTGCTGCTCATGGACATCAAGCACAACTTCTCCGTCAACCCGCTGCTGCCCGCCTACCGGGCAATCGCCCCGGACGGCGCCGGCGCCGATGCGGCGGCGCCGGGCTGGATCGAGGTCACGGGCGGCATCCGCGAAATCGGCCACGGCGGCGCGGGCTTCGCCTTCGACAACGAGGGGCCGCGGCACCGGGTCCTGGTGCGCGATCACCGCCTGGCCGCGCGGCTGGCGACCAACGGGGAGTACCTGGCGTTCATGGCGGACGGGGGCTACGAGCGTCCCGGGCTGTGGCTGTCCGACGGCTGGAGCCTGATCCGGCGGCAGGGCTGGCGCCACCCGCTCTACTGGCGCCGCGACGGCGGGCGCTGGTCGGAGTTCACCCTCGGCGGCCAGGTGCCCCTGGATCCGGACGCGCCGGTCTCCCATGTGAGCTACTACGAGGCGGATGCCTTCGCCCGCTGGTCCGGGAAGCGCCTGCCGGAGGAGGCGGAGCTGGAGCTGCAGCTCGCGGCCAGGCCCGTCGAGGGCAATTTCGCCGACTCGGAGCGGTTCCATCCCCGGCCCGGCGGCGGCCAGTGGTACGGCGACCTGTGGGAGTGGACGGCGAGCCCCTACGGCCCCTACCCCGGCTTCCGGCCGCTGGGCGGAGCCATGGGCGAGTACAACGGCAAGTTCATGTGCAACCAGATGGTGCTGCGCGGCGGCTGCTGCGCCACGCCCCGCGACCACATGCGGCCCACCTACCGGAACTTCTTCTATCCCCATGACCGCTGGCCCTTTACCGGCATCCGCCTGGCGGAGGAGACCTCATGAGCGCGCGCCTGCAGTACAGCGAACTGCCGATGGCTGTCTCCGAACTGGAAACGGCCGTGCTGGAGGGACTGGGACGGCGCCAGAAGGCGATACCGCCGAAATTCTTCTACGACCGCCGCGGCTCGGAGCTGTTCGACGCCATCTGCGCCCAGCCGGAGTACTACCTGCCGGCGGCGGAGCGGGAAATCCTCCAGACCCGCGCCGCGGCGATCGCCGCCCGTTGCGGGCGGGGCTGCGTGCTCATCGAGCCGGGCGCCGGGAACGGGGCCAAGGTCCGGCTGCTGCTCGAGCATGTCCGCCCGTCGGTGTTCGTCCCCCTGGACATCTCCGGCAGCTACCTCCAGGCCTCGGCCGAGCGGCTGTCGCGGGACTTCCCCTGGCTGCGGGTCCACGCCGCCCGGGCCGATTTCTCCCACGGCCTGGAGCTGCCCGCGGGCCTGCCGCAGGGGCGGCGCGTGGCCTTCTACCCGGGCTCGAGCCTGGGCAACTTCGAGCCGGAGGCGGCGGTGGCGTTCCTCGCCACCGTGCGCGCGGCGGTGGGTGAGGCGGGCGGCCTGCTGATCGGCATCGACACGAAGAAGGATGCCGGGCTGCTCAACGCCGCCTACAACGATGCCGCCGGGGTGACCGCCGCGTTCAATCTCAACCTGCTGCACCGGATCCGCCGCGAGCTGGACACCGATCTGGAGCCCGGCAACTTCCATCATCACGCCTTCTACAACCCGGAGCCGGGACGCATCGAGATGCACCTGGTGAGCCGGGTGGCGCAGGAGGTGCGGGTGAACGGCGGCGTCTTCCCGTTCCTTGCCGGTGAAACCATCCACACCGAGTCCTCCTACAAGTACCACCCCGAGGAATTCCGGATGCTGGCCCGGCGCGCCGGCTTCCAGCCCCTGGATCTCTGGCTCGACAGCCGTGGACTGTTCAGCTTCCACTACCTGGAGGCGTCCTAGTGTACTGCGCCGCTCCTGGAGGTACTTTCAGAGCCTCCCGAAAGGGCCGGGACAAGACGCAGTGCGCAGGCCATGGTTGTTCCCTTGTCAAGCGCCGCAACGCCGTCATGGTGCTTTCGGGGGGCTCCCTGCGGGCGAGCCGCCGGGTGGGGGAGCGGCTGCGCCGCAGCGAGTCGGAATCGAGCGCCGAGGGAACACGGTGAATCCCGCCGGGCGCGCCGCGCCGGGCGGAACCGGACCGGGAACAGGCCCGCCGCCGGATCACGGCAATTACTTATTTCAAGTAGGGTTTTTCCATGTCCGTCGCACGGCCCGATCCCGGTGCGGACACTTGCGCTGATGCACCAGGATGGTCCAATCTGAGCGCTGAGGCCATGGCCGGGGAGCAGAATCGGGGACCACCCCATGACACGCTCCGCAGCCAGGCCCGGATAACAATAATTCGCAACAACAACAAGTTGGTGACTGCCAGAACAACCTGATACCCGGCTGGATCGGCCCGCGTCGGCGCCGCCATCCGGTTCCGCGCCGCAGTTGGCACAGCCCGTGCGTGGCCCGCGCAGGTCGTGGCGTACGGCTGGTTGTCACGAACATCCGCGATGCTTCCTGAGTTCGGAATCAGATCCACTCCCACGGGACAGGGCCGGAACGATGGACCAGCAGACAGAAACGACACCGGCCGCAACCGGGCCGAAGCCCGGCTGGAGCAACGCGGCACGCCTGTTCACCCTCGCCTTCCTGCTGTGGCTGCTCCTCACCGGCAGCCTGGCCCCGGCCGAGCTGGCGGCGGGAGCCCTGGTGGCCGCCGCCGCGGCGGCCCTGTCCCATCCCCGGGTCACGCTGCTCACGGGGCTGCGCCTGACCCCCGCGGCACCCCTCCACCTGCTGGCCTACCTGGGTGTCTTCGCCATCGCGCTCGTGCGCGCCAATCTCGACGTGGCCCGCCGGGTGCTCTCCCCCGCCCTGCCCCTCCATCCCGGCGTGGTGCAGATCCGGACCGGCCTGCGCTCCGAGCTGGGACGACTGCTGCTCGCCAACAGCATCACCCTCACTCCCGGCACCCTCACCGTGGACGTGGAGGAGGATCGCCTGCTGGTGCACTGGATCAGCCTGCCCGCCGGGGCCGACGTGGAAGCGGCCACGCGGGCCATCGCGGAACCCTTCGAACGTCACCTGAGCGGATTCCTGGAATGAACCTGCCCGACTGGCTCCAACTCGCCCTCCTGCTGCTGTTCGGCGGCGCCGTGCTCCTGGGCCTCGCCCGGCTCGTGCTGGGGCCGCGGGCCCCGGACCGCATCGTCGCCGCCGACACCCTGGCGGTCATCGCCACCGCCGGGCTGGCGCTGCTCTCCCTGGCGCTGGAAAGCGCCCTGTACCTGGACGTGGCGCTGGTCTACGGCGTCCTCGCCTTCGTGGGGGTGGTGGCCCTGGCCCGCATCATCGAGGGAGGCGCGCGCCCATGAGCCTGCCCGGCAACCTGTTCCTGCTGCTGGGGGCGGCCTTCTGTTTCCTCGGCGCTCTGGGGCTGTTCCGCATGCCCGATGTCTACAACCGCATCCAGGCGGGCACCAAGGCGGTGACCCTCGGCACCCTGTGCGTGCTGCTGGGGGTGTGGTTCCACCACCCCGAGTGGTGGGCCAAGCTGGCGGCCATCGCCGGGCTGCTGCTGCTCACCAATCCCGTGGGCTCCTCCACCATCGCCCGGGCGCTGTTCCTGGCGGGGGTGCGGCCATGGCAGTCCCACCCCGCGGACCGGGAGGTCTGAGATGTTCTGGATCGTGCTCCTGATGGTGGCGGTGATGCTGGCCAGCGCGGTGGCCGCCCTGCTGCTGCCCAACTTTCTCGGCGCCGTGGCCTCGGTGTCGGTGGTCTCCCTGGGGGTGGCGGGGCTGTTCGTGCTGCTCCGGGCGCCGGACGTGGCCATGACCGAGGCGGCGGTGGGCGCCGGACTCGGCAGCCTGCTGCTGGCCCTGGCGCTCAGGCGCCTCGGCCTGTGGCGGCTCGAGGTGCAGGAGGAGACGGATCATGCCGACCGCTAGACTGACCACCCTCGGGCCGCTGCTGTTCGCCGCCGGCTTCGCCTTCCTGCTCGCGACGCTGGCGGCGGGGCTGCCCTTCGGCGCGCCGCCCATGACCGTGGGCCAGGCCATCCAGGGCGAGGCCGCCGCGACGGTGGGCGCGGCCAACTTCGTCACCGCCGTGGTGCTGGCCTACCGCGGCATCGACACCCTGGGCGAGCTCTCCATCCTGTTCGCCGCCGCCATGGCCGCCGGGCTGGTGCTGGGGCGGCCGGGCGAACGCCGCGCCGACGCCGCCCCGGCGGGCTTCATCCTGCGTGCCGGTGCCGATCTGCTGTTCCCGCTGCTGCTGGTGGTGGGGCTCTACATCATCCTCCACGGCCACCTCACCCCGGGCGGCGGCTTCCAGGGCGGCGTCATCCTGGCGGCGGCCTTCGTGGTGCCGGTGCTGGCCGATCCGGGCCGGCCGCCGGAGCACCGCCGGCTGGCCTGGGTGGAGGGGCTGGCGGGCGCGGCCTTCATCGCCACCGGCCTCGCGGCGCTCGCCTGGGACCACCAGTTCCTCGCCCCGCTGCTGGGCCGCGGCACCCTCGGCAGCCTGGTCTCCGCCGGCACCCTGCCGCTGCTCTACCTGGCGGTGGGGCTCAAGGTGGGCGCCGAGCTGACCGGCCTGCTCATCCGCATGACCGAGGCCGATGGGGAGGCGCCCCGGTGAACGACGCCACCACCCTCACCCTCTACCTCGGCGCCATCGGCCTGCTGGCGATCGGCATCGCCGGACTGGTGCTCGCCCGCCACCTGTTCCGGGTGGTCATGGCGCTGGCCATCGCCGAGGCCGGCGCCAACCTGCTGCTGGTGCTGACCGGTTTCCGCTGGGACGCGGTCGCGCCGATCCTCACCGGCGCGGACCCCGCCCCCATGGTGGACCCGGTGCCCCAGGCCCCGGTGCTCACCGCCATCGTCATCGGCGTCGGCGTGCAGGCCCTGGCGCTGGCGCTGGGCATCCGCCTGCGCCAGTCCTACGGCACCCTCGACCTGCGGATCATCCGCGCGCGGATGGTGGAGGAGATCGACGGCGCGGCCGGGCTCGCGCCCGCCGGCAGCCGGGACCGCCCCGCCGGTGAAC
>JAQVKR010000012.1 GCA_028694565.1 Gammaproteobacteria bacterium
CCCTGCTCGACATCGACCGCCACCTCCGCGAGGGTGTAGCGCTCCTGCAGCTTCTTGCGGATGCTGTTGGCGCAGCCGCCGCACTTGATGTTGTCCACCGCAATGCTGATTTCCATCGGATTGTCCTCCGGGAAAGACGCTGGGATGCTCCATGCCGGGGTGCCGGTGGCATGCCGGCCAGTGCACGGCCCAACCCCGGCCAGACGCCGTCCAATGTCTCACGAATCAGCTCCACGCAAATTGATCGGCGTCAGCGGGGAGGTCCGCCGCCAGGGCCGCGATTGCGGCATTTCACACACCACTGCGGGAAATGCCGCAATCGCGGCCCTGGCGGCGGGGTTATTGCCCTGAATTCCCGATTGTTTGCGCTGGTATGCATTGTGCATTGACGATTCGCAATCGGGTGCACGGGGGCGCCCGCAGGATGACGCAGAACATTCGGGGGAGCCATGATGGAACAGAAACAGCTGCAGACCGTTACCCGCAAGACCACGCGCAGCGATCTCGCCTCGCTGATGCTCGGTGCCGGTTTCGCCTTCGCCTCCCTGATTATCATCCCGGCGCTTTCCCAGCGGCTGGGCGTGGGGCCCAGCCTGACCAGCGCCATGCGGGTCGCGCTCATGCGGGCCTCCAGCAAGGCCTGATCCTCGGCCCCACCGTCGCCGATGCGGATGCATGAGGCATCCGCGCCAGGCCCGGACGGTCCGTCCGGACTCCCGTCGCCAATGGAATGCCAAATCCTTCTCCGGGCCGCTGCCCGGCGCCGCTGCTGAAGGCAGGTTCTCTCATGCGAGATTCGCTATTCGACTGGCTCACCGCCCACGCCAACGCCGATGACTTCGACGTCTATGCGCTGGCCTGCGTCATCGCCGCCCGGTGCGCGGATGACGAGGGGGCGCTCCATGAACAGCTCGGCCTGGACGAGGCGGCGCTGCGGGAGTTGCTCGAGACCTATTTCCCCGCGGCCCTGAAGGACTGGGATCCGCGGATCTGCTTCAAGCTGCATGCCCATTTCCAGGCCATGAGTCCCTTCGCTTGCCGTCATTGCGGCATGGCCGTCGCCGATGGCCGGCTGTGGCGGCAGGATGCGGAAGCGCCGCCGGCCGCACCCGCCCGGAATGCGCCTCCGGCAGATGAGCTCGACGATCTGCGGGAGCTGCTGCTGGAGCACCGTTCGGGCGAAGGACGCGTATCGTTCCTGTTCGCATCCATCCTCGCCGCCACGGCGCTGCGCGCCAATCACCTGTGGGAGGATTTCGGCGTCCACGATCGCGCGGAGATCTCCCAGCTCCTGCATCGCCATTTTCCGGCGCTGGCCGCGAAGAACGCGGGCAACCGTATGCGCTGGAAGAAATTCTTCTATAAACAGCTTTGCGATCGCGCCGAGGTCAATCTCTGCAAGGCCCCCAATTGCCAGGTCTGCGACGAATACCCGGTCTGCTTTGGCCCGGAGGATGCGCAAGCGAGCGCCGAGCAGGGCGTTTCGTGGGCGCTGCAGGCGCGCCGGTGACGGCGCCAGCGCGCCGCCGTCGGCATGGGCCATCCGGGGTGGCGCCGGCAGTCCGGCGGCGGCGCATCCGGAGGTCCTCCCGCACCCGCCCGGCGGCCAGCCTGCCCGCAATACCCGCCGCCCGCCAAGGGCGCCCCTCCGCCTGCGGCTGACATTCGACCGGAATCGGATTAGATTGAGCATTGGCCGGCGGGTTGTCGCCGGCCCCCGAAGTGTCTGCCGCCCCGCCGTGGCGTATGAGGACGGCGGGATTGCCCGGAGCCGGGGTGAATGAGCGAGTCGTCCGGAATCTGTGACCTGTGCGGCCTTCCCGTGGAGGGCAAGCCATTTGAATTGCGCACGCCGGGGGGCGTGCTGCAGTTCTGCTGCGATGGCTGCCGGGGCATCTACCTGCTGCTGAACGAGGTTGAGGTGTCTCCGGAGGAGCCCGACTCCGGACGGGAGACGCCGAGCGCCCCGCGGGGGTAGCCCGGAGGAGGCGGCCGGCGACGGGGCATGTGCGGAATGCTATCTTTGTTTATACCGAGTGCGAGGAGGATAGTCCCATGAGCGACGTATCCAAGGCGGCCTGCGATCTGTGCGAGGAGGGGCTGAGCTCGGGAATCCATGCGG
The DNA here is from genome assembly GCA_028694565.1 of Gammaproteobacteria bacterium. Classification (GTDB taxonomy): domain Bacteria; phylum Pseudomonadota; class Gammaproteobacteria; order DSM-26407; family DSM-26407; genus Thioalbus. Next base: position 2,123 of record JAQVKR010000012.1, read on the forward strand.
CCGCGGCTGCTGCGGGCCATGCGGCCGCAGGCCATGCTGCGGCCGGACACGCGGCCGGCGCGATGGGGCAGCAGATGATGGCGGCGGGGCACGCCGCGGCCACCGTCCACCAGGCAGCGCAATCGGCAACTCACGGTCTTGGCGCAGGAGCAGCTATGGCGACGACAGCAGCAGGCAGAGGGCTTTTGAGAACCGTTTTCGGCAATCCATGGGTGACCCTGGCCATCGGGGCCGCGGCCGGGTACCTGGGCTACAAGTACCGCAAGGAGATCGCCGCCGCGGTGATGAATGCGAGCGAAATGGGCAAGGACTTCGTTCTGCAGCAGAAGGAGTCGCTGTCGGACATCGCGGCAGAGGCGCGCGAGGCAGCCGAGGAACAGGGTGGCGGCAACGGCCAGGAGGGTTGATCCCGGCATCATGCCAGGGGGTGTGCACGCATGCCGGACCCGCTTGCCGGCATGGGGAATGGCTATCGTCCGGCCCCGGCGTGCCGGGATGAATTGACTGTGAGCCCGCCGCTATGAACACACGACCGCAGCTCGGCGACCTGGTGCACCTGCGCTATCGGGCGGCGGGTCACATCCGCTTCTCGCTGCCCGGCGAGCTGTGCACCGATGCCCTGCCCCGCCTGCTGAGGGAGCGGGTGGGCGAGCTGGAGGGGGTCTACCGGGTCTTCGTCTATCCCCGCTACCGCAAGCTCTCCATCCGTTATCTGGATACCGTCTGCAGCGAGCGGGACGTGATTCTCCACCTGGACGCGGTGGTCGCCGAGCTGGCCTCGGGGCGGGCGCGGCGCAGGAGGCGGCCCCGGCAGGAGGAGGCCCGGGCAACGGCCGGCGGCGCGGTGGAGGGCTGGAAGCAGCGCCTCCAGAGCCACCCGTGGGTCGCCGGGCTGCGTGACAGGTACCGGCACGCCAAGGCGACGGCGGCCGTTCTCGGCAGCGTCGCCTCCTCCAGGCTGAAGCCCGCCGGCTCCGCGCCCATGAGCACGGAGAAGCTGATCATCAACTTCCTCAACGATCTGGTCTCCTTCTACCTGATCAAGGTGCACTGGGATCAAATCACCAAGCAGTGGCTGCGCCATCCGCTCCAGTACCGTTATCAACTGTTGAGCGCCTTTTATCTCGTCTTTCTCCTGGTCCGCTACCGCAAGGCGGGCGGAGGCAAGGCGGGGACGTCCAAATGAGCCGGGCTGTCCCGGCCAACTTCCGGGTGGTCCATGCACTGCGCCGCCGGGTGCGGATTGTCGTGCCGGCGTTGCGCCGGGATGCGGAGCGGGTCTACGTCCTGGAGATCCTGCTGCGGAAATGGCCGGCGATCCGCCGGGTCGCCTCCGTTCCCGCCCTCGGTTCCGTCACCATCCATTTCGATCCCCGGCAGCAGTCGCGGGAGCGGCTTCTGGCGCAGCTGGACGCGGTCATACCGCGCCTCGGCCAGGCAGGTGCCGGCCGGACCGGAGCCGCTCCGGGGCCGGAGGCCGCCTGTCCGTCAACGCAGTCCTCGGTGGCGGTGGAGGGCATGACCTGCGCCTCCTGCGCGCTGCTCATCGAACTGGCCCTGAAGCGGGATCCGCGGGTGGAGCGGGCCGCGGTCAACTTCGGCTCGGAGACGGCCGTGGTGCGGGGCCGCCTCGGCCGGGATGATGTCTACGCCATCGTCAGCCGGCTCGGCTACCAGGCGCGGCCCATGGACACCCTCACCCAGCGGCGCCTGATCGTCGAGCGGGAAGGGAAGCGGCTGGAGGCCGCGAAGCGGCGGATCTGGATCGCGGGGCTGCTGACGCTGCCGGTGATGGTCATCGGGATGGCCATGCCGCGCAGTTTCGCCCTGAAGTTCACCGAGTTCCTGCTGACCACCCCGGTCGTGTTCTGGGCCGGCCGGCCGTTCTACAGCAAGGCCCTGCTCCTGGCGCGGCAACGGGCCGCGAACATGGACACCCTCATCGCGCTGGGCGCCGGATCGGCCTACGCCTACAGCGTGCCCGCCCTGCTCCTCGGCAGGCATCATCTCTATTTCGAAGCGGCCGCCGGCATCATCAGCTTCGTGCTGCTCGGGCGCTACCTTGAGGAGAAGGCCAAGGGCAAGGCGAGCGAGGCGATTCGCAAGCTCATCGACCTGCAGCCGCCGCGGGCCACCGTGATCCGCGATGGCCAGGAGGTGGTGGTGGAGATCGACGCGGTCCGGGTGGGGGATGTCCTGCTGGTGCGGCCGGGCGAGCGGATTCCCACCGACGGCGAGCTGGTTTCCGGCGCTTCGAGCGTGGACGAGTCGATGGTCACCGGCGAGAGCCTGCCGGTGGTGAAGAACCCGGGCGACCGGGTGGTGGGCGGCTGCATCAACCGGGCCGGCACCTTCAGGATGCGCGCCACGGCGGTCGGCACCGATACGGTGCTGGCGGGCATCGTGCGGATGGTCGAGGAGGCGCAGTCCGGGAAGCTGCCCATCCAGAAACTGGCGGATCGCATCTCCTCGGTCTTCGTGCCCGCGGTCATGGGGGTCGCGGGGCTGACTTTTGCCGGCTGGCTGGCTCTCACGCGGCGCTTCACGCCGGCCCTGGTCAACGGCATCTCGGTGCTGCTCATCGCCTGTCCCTGCGCTTTCGGGCTGGCGACGCCCACCGCCATCATGGTCGGTACCGGCAATGCCGCCCGGCGCGGCATCTTCATTCGCAACGGCGAGAGCCTGGAGACCGCCTCCCGGCTGACCACGCTGGTCTTCGACAAGACCGGCACCATCACCCGGGGTCAGCCGGTGGTTACCGATTTTCTCAATATCTCCCGCCTGGCGGATGAAACCGTGCTGGGGCTGGTCGCGGCCGTGGAGCGCAATTCGGAACACTTCCTCGGCCGGGCCATCCTGGACTATGCGGAGGCGCTCGGCGTCGTCTGCCCGGAGGCCGAGGAGTTCCGCAGCGAGACGGGCCGGGGGGTCATAGGGACGGTGAAGGGCCGGCGGCTGGCGGTGGGGAACGCGGTCCTGCTGCAGCGGGCGGAGATCGATAGCGGGAAATTGGCGGCCCGTGCGACCGCGCTCGCCAGCGAAGGCAAGACCGCTGTGTACGTGGCGGTGGACGGGAAATTGGCGGCCCTGTTCGGCATCGCCGACACCCCGCGGGAGCATGCCCGCGAGGCCATCGAGCGCCTCCACGGCATGGGGATCAAGACCCTGATGGCGACCGGGGACACCCGGGAGGCGGCGGAATTCGTCGCCCGGCAGGTGGGCATCGACGCGGTGGTGGCCCACGCCACGCCGGAGCGCAAGCTCGAGATCATCCGCGAGCTGCACGAGCGGGGCGAACTGGTGGGGATGATTGGCGACGGCATCAACGATGCGCCGGCACTGGCCGCCGCGGACGTGGGCTTCGCCGTGGGGACCGGCACCGATATCGCCATCGAGGCCTCCCACATCACCCTGGTCAGCGCCGACATCACCAAGGTCGCCGACGGCATCCGCCTGAGCCGGCGGACCATGACCATCATCCGCGAGAACCTCTTCTGGGCGCTGGGCTACAACACGGTGGCCATCCCCGTGGCCATGGCGGGCCGGCTCAACCCCATGATCGCCTCCGCCGCCATGGCCATGAGCTCCATATCGGTGGTCACCAACTCCCTCCGGCTGCAGCGGGATCGCTGACGCGGGCGTGGAAGCGGTCAGCCAGATCGACTATACGCTGGCCCTGATGACCGGGTTGCTGGGCAGCGGACACTGCGTCGGCATGTGCGGTGCCCTGGTCTCCGCCTTCTTCCTCAAGTTCGGCGGTTCCGGCCATGGGCCGCTGCCCTATCTCGTCTACCATGCCGCCCGAATCGGGGTCTACACGCTCGTCGGCGTGCTCGCGGCCCTGCTGGGCGCGGCGCTCGTCTCCACCGGTGCCATGGGGGCGACGCAGGGCATTCTCCAGATCGTCGCCGGACTGGCGGTCATTCTCCTGGGCCTGGATATCCTGGGCCTGGTGCGGCTGAACCTCTCCTTCTGCGGGCTGTCCCTGGGGGTGGCCAGGCGCTGGTTCATGGAGGCCGGCCGGCGCGGACCGGTGTTCGGCAGCCTGCTGGGCGGAGTGCTCAACGGCTTCATGCCCTGCACCCTGGTCTTCGCCATGGCCATCAAGGCCACAACCGCCGGTGATCCCCTGCAGGGCGGCCTCATGCTGCTGGTTTTCGGGCTGGGGACGCTGCCGTCGATGCTCTTCGTCAGCGTGGCCTTCGGGAGGCTCGGGGCCCGGGTTCGCGGTGTGCTGCTGAAGGGGGCGGCGGTGGTCGTCGTCGCGATGGGCGCTGCGACCGCCTACCAGGGCGCGAAGTACTTTCACATCATGCGGGGGCTCGTTTTTTGACTTCGTGGCGGGTTTTGCCGTTGTTGCCATTGCCGCAGTAGAGCCCCATGTGCCAGAGCGTGAAACCAATCATCGCCACGCCCGCCGCCGTGTGCCAGGGAATGAACCGGCGACCCCGCTGGTAGCCCGTCCACACGACGACCCCGAGGGTTCCCAGCATGCCGGCTTTTGCCAGGGCGCGCTGGCGGCGAATCCGATCACGCTTGTGCATCTTTTGCCTCATTTTGACTTGGTGAAGTTATGGGCTACTGTCTGGTTTCGGAGCGCGGGTCATGCGCGCCTCTCATGGTACCGCCCGCGCCGGGGCCCCGAACAGCGGCGCTGGGCGCCGACAACCCGAGGAGCCGACATGCTTGACGTGGTGGGTCAGCCGGTCAGTCTGTCCCTGGCCTTCATCGCCGGGCTGCTCGGCAGCGCCCATTGCATCGGCATGTGCGGGGCGCTGGTTTCCGGCTTTTTCATGAAGTTCGGTGGCGATGCCTCCCGCGGGCCGCTTCCCTACCTGGCCTACCATCTCGCCCGCATCGGCATCTATACGCTGGTTGGCATCGCCGCCGCCAGCCTGGGCATGGCCGTGGTGTCCACGGGCGTCATGGGTGCCGCCCAGGGGGTGCTGCAGATCATCATCGGCCTGCTCGTGGTGCTGATCGGCCTGGACATCCTCGGGATGGCGCCATGGCGCATCTCGGTCTCCTTCCTCCCGGTGCAATATCTGCGCCAGGCCTTTGCGGCCGCCACCCGTCGCGGACCGATCCAGGGCGCGGCCCTGGGCGGTGTCATCAACGGGTTCATGCCCTGTCCGCTCACCTTTGCCCTGGCGGTCAAGGCGACGGCGGCTCCCTCGCCGCTGGAAGGGGGGTTGCTGATGCTGGCGTTTGGTGCGGGCACCCTTCCCTCCATGCTCTTCGTGAGCCTGGCGTTCGGACTCCTTGGGCAGCGCGTGCGCGGCGTGCTGGTGAAGGGGGCGGCCGTGGTGGTTATTGTCATGGGTGCCGGAACGGTGCTGCAGGGGGCCACCTATTTCAATATCATGCGCGGCCTCGTTTTCTGAATCGCCCCGGCCAGGGCGCCGATTCAGTCCGGCAGGCCTGCGGCCGGCGGTATCAATCCGGGGTCGCGGCGCGCAAAAATACGCTATTTGGCCCAGATTCCGTATTTTCTGTGTGATTTCACGCAATCCGGTTACCGGATATAAATCGCGCCGGGATTCAGAGGCGGTCGCGCGCCCCTTTTCCGCGGCATTAATGCGTTATTTGCATCGCCGCGCAATATGCAGATCCATGCGATAATTCATGGCGAAAATGACAATGATCCTGCGCGAGCTCCATTTTTTCGAGTCGCTTGAGATTAATCAATGCGACCCCGCCGGGCCGGCATGATTATGGTTATCCGTGAATCGAGATCCACGGGCTCCGCTCCGGGTGGTGCGGCCCGCCGGCAGTGCAGGCGAGAATTCCATATGCGGCTCTCAGACCGGTTGTTCATCTTCATCGCGGCGTGCCTGGCGCTGCTGGTGCTGGCCTTCGTTGACGCGGCGGTGCGCGTCCGGCTGGCCGAGCCGGCGCTGGAGGCGCGTGCGACGCTTGTGCGCCAACTCGAGCTGACCGATCTCAGCCTCTTCACGGAGGCGCGCTACACCCGCCATCTCAGCCAATCGGATATCCACACGGCGTTCCAGGATCACCCGAACTCCTTCGACCATTTTCCCAGCGGCTCCCTGGTCCTGCCGCCCAGCCATCTCCGGGTGCCATGAAAAAGCTCATCCTGAGGCAGAAGTATCTCATCGACTTCACGCTCTCTTCGTTGAAGCGCCGGCTGGCCAAGAACCTCGGCCTGCTGCTGGTCTACACCCTGATCGTCTTCCTCCTCGCCTCGGTGATGCTCTTCACCCACTCCCTGCGCCGCGAGGCCGGCATCATCCTGGAGTCCTCGCCGGAGATCATCCTGCAGCGCCTGGTGGCCGGGCGCCATGACCTGATGCCCGCGGAGTACCTGGATCGCATCGGGCGGATTCGCGGGGTCACCCGCAAGGCCGGCCGCCTGTGGGGCTATTTCTACGATCCGGCCGTCCAGGCCAATTACACGCTGATGGTGCCGCGGGACCGTGATCTGGGCCAGCAGGAGGTGGTCATCGGAGCCGGGATCGCCCGCACCCGGGGCGTGGACGTGGGCGACTTCCTGACCTTCCGCTCCAGCGACGGCCGCGCCTTTTCCTTCCGGGTCGTGGATATCCTGGAGGCGGACGCGGAACTGGTGAATGCCGATCTGCTCCTGGTGTCGGAGGGGACCTACCGGGATTTCTTCGGCATCCCCGCCGACCGTTTCACCGATATCGTGCTGCAGGTGCGCAATCCGAGCGAGGTGCGCAAGGTGGCCGAGAAGCTGACCGTTCTGCTGCCCGACGCGCGGCCCATCCTGCGGGAGGAGATTCTCCGCACCTACGACTCCATCTTCAGCTGGCGCCAGGGCATCGTCTTCGTGCTCCTGGGGGGAAGCATTCTCGCCTTCGTCATCTTCGCCTGGGACAAGGCCTCGGGGCTGAGCGCGGAAGAGAAGCGGGAAATCGGGATCCTGAAGGCCATCGGCTGGGAGACCAGCGATGTGATCCGGATGAAATTCTGGGAGGGGAGCATCGTGTCGCTCACCGCATTCCTGCTCGGGTTCATACTGGCCTACCTCCACGTTTTCTATGGCCAGGCGGCGCTGTTCGAGCCGGTGCTGAAGGGGTGGGCGGTCATCTACCCGTCGTTCAATCCCACGCCCTTCGTGGACGGGCTGCAGGTGGCGACGCTGTTCTTCTTCACCGTCTTTCCCTATACCGTGGCCACCATCATTCCCATCTGGCAGGCGTCCATCACCGATCCCGATGCCGTGATGCGCTGAGAGCTGAAGAGTCCCCCGGCATGATTGAACTCGACGATGTGAAAAAGGCGTTCAACCAGGGTCGGCCCAACGAGTTCTGGGCCATCCGTGGCGTCAGCCTGAGGGTGGATGCCAACCGCATCACCGTCCTCAAGGGTCCGAGCGGGTCCGGAAAGACGACCCTGCTGTCGATGATCGGCTGCCTGTCGCGCCCCACGTCCGGCCGGATTCTGTTGCGTTCACGGATTCTCTCCGGGCTGCCGGAGCGGTTCCTGACCGAAATACGCCGCAAGACCTTCGGCTTCATCTTCCAGCAGTTCAACCTGGTGAAGGGGCTGACGGTGCTGGAGAACGTGATGTTGCCGGCCTACCCCCTGGGGCTGGATCATCAACCGCTCAAGGAGGCGGCCCTGAAGCTGCTCGGGCAGTTCAACATGGAGTCCAAGGCCGACTCCAAGGTGGAGTGGCTGTCGGGCGGAGAGGCGCAGCGCACGGCGATTTGCCGGGCGCTCATCAACGACCCGGAGATTCTCATCGCCGATGAACCGACGGCCAACCTGGATACGCGCCTGTCGCGGGAGTTCATGGCCATCATCAGGGATCTGAAGCAACAGGGGAAAACCGTGATTGTCACCAGCCATGATCCGGTCGTGTTCGAATACGCCGGGATCGATACGGTGGTGGAGATGCGCGACGGGAATCTCGCGGAGGCGTGACAGATGCTGCTCAACCCGGCAATCATGGCGCTCATCGGCGTATCGGCGGTGGTGGCACTGCTGTTGCTGCTGGCCGCGGGATTCGCCATCCAGGTGATGCGCCACTGGGACATCGGCAGCGGCAGCGAACTGCAGCTCAACCTCGAGCGGCGGACCTACCTCATCTCCACCATCCTCTCCTATGCCTTCGTGGCCGAGCTGGTCTCCCTGCTGCTGTTCGTCTACAACGCCGAGGCCATGTCCACCCAGTTCGTGGGCGCCATGTGCGCCACCGGCGTGTTGAACGTCGACCCCTGGGGCTGGCCCACCCTGTTCCTGAAGATCGCCGTGTTTTTCGCCGGTGGCGTCTGGCTGATCCTCAACCGGCTCGACAACCAGGGCTACGACTACCCGCTGGTGCGGGTGAAGTACGCCCTGCTGCTGGCCATCGTGCCCCTGGTGATCGCCGAGGCGGTGGTCCAGGCCGCCTACTTCCTCGGCCTGAATCCGGACGTGATAACCTCCTGCTGCGGCTCCCTCTTCACGCCCGAGTCGGAAGGCGTGGCGGCGGAGGTCTCGAGCCTGCCTCCGCGCACCGCGGTCACGGCGCTCTACGCCAGCGCCGGGCTGGCCCTGCTGAGCGGCCTCGCCACTCTGTGGCGCCGCGGCGCCGCGCTGCTCTTCGCGGGCAGCGGCCTGCTCGCGTTCATGGTGGCGCTGGTGGCCATCGTTTCCTACGTGGCGCTCTATGTCTACGAGCATCCCCATCATCACTGTCCATTCTGCATCCTCAAGTCGGGCCATGATTTCGTGGGTTACTACCTCTACATCCCGCTCTTCGCCGCCACGGTGCTGGCCCTGGGCGTGGGGGCTCTTGCGCCCTGGCGCAGGATCCCGAGCCTGGTGACGGCCGCCGCCGTGGATATCCGCCGCTTCACCTGGCTGTCGCTGATGGGGTTCGTGCTGTTCTATGCCGTCGCCACCTATGCCGTGGTGACCTCCAACCTGACCATGCAGGGGGTGTGGTGGTGACGCGCCTCACGAACCCTGTGCGAGAACTCTCGATGGAACCGATCAAATTGAAGACGCTGGGATACGGGCTCCTCCTGGCGCTGGTGCTGGTGCTGGCGGGCTGCGGCTCGTCGCAGCCCCAGTTGCAGAATGGCCAGCCGGCCCCCGGGTTCAGCCTGCCGCGCCTGGGAGGGGGCAGCGCCGACTTTCCGGGCGGGTTCGCCGGGCAGGTGGTGGCCATCCGCTTCTGGGCCGACTGGTGTCCCTTCTGCGAGGAGGAGATGTCGGACCTTGAGCCCGTCTACCAGGAGCTGAAGGACCGCGGCCTGACCATACTCGCCGTGAACGTGCGCCAGGATGCCGATACGGCGGCGCGGTTCATTCGTGATCTCGGCATCTCCTACGGGGTCCTGCTCGACGAGGAGGGCGCCGTTGCCCGCGGTTACGGCGTCATGGGGCTGCCGACCACCTTCTTCGTCGACAGGGAAGGGGTGTTGCGGGCCAAGATCCTGGGCGAATCGACCCCGGATGTTTTCACGGGGATCGTCAACGAGCTGCTGGCGGAGGCGCCCAAGTGAGCGGTTCGCCGGATTGGCCCGCCCGATCCGCGCGCTGACCCCGACGGGTGTGGAAGCCGACTGATGGGCACTGAATTCAACTACCTGCTCGCGTTCGCCACCGGCGTGTTCGGGGCATTCCACTGCCTGGGCATGTGCAGCGGCATCGCGGCCGGGTTTTTCGTTCGCCACGGCTGGCAGCACAAGGTGGCGCCCCACGTGGTCTATCACGCCATGCGCATCCTGGTCTACACGGTGCTCGGAGCGCTCGGGGCGCTGCTCGGCCAGGTGCTGGTCCAGTCCGGCACGGTGGGCAAGGGGCAGGGAATCCTGATGATCGTGGCCGGGATCGTGGTGATCCTCTTCGGCCTCGGCGTCCTGGGCATCTTGCCGTGGGGGCGGCAGAAGGACTGCCAGACGGGGGCGGTGGCCACTGTCCGGTTCCACCGCGGGTTCCGGCGTAGCCGGACCCTGGCGCCGGGGCTGGCCGGCATCGTCAACGGTTTTGTCCCCTGCAGCCTGGTGTTCTCGGTGGCCGTCAAGGCCATGGCCACGGCGGACCCCCTCCAGGCCGGCCTGCTGATGCTCGCATTCGGGCTGGGCACCGTGCCCACCATGGCGCTCGTGACCGTTACCGGGGCCGCCATCGGTGCCAAGGCCCGGGGGGTGTTTGAGCGCCTCGCCGGCGTGGCGGTTGTCGCCCTCGGCGTGTGGACGCTTTACGAGGGCGTGGTGTTCTACGACATCATGCGCGGGCTGGCGGGATAGTGTGCCGCTGCGCATTTGGGGGCGCACCCGGCGGCGCGCCCGAAAGCACCCGCACGGCGTTTCCCCGCTTGACGCGGGTCCGGGCCATCGCCCGCGCGCCGCGCCCGGCCCTGAGCGTGGCGCCCGGGGCGAGGCGGCGCACGGGGGGTGGGTGATATGCCGCAACAGGCACGGGACGTCCCCCTTCATGGCTCAGTGGAAGTTCAATAACTTCATGATAATAAAAGAACAAGTGTCGTGGCTCCAGATGGATGGATTGGTATGCGAATTGCTGGTGTTCCTTTGAATAAGGAATGGACACTGGACCTCGGCCCCACACACTGAACCTAGGAGCAACGCTATGAGCATCAAACTGAACCGCAGACAGGCCCTCAAGGCTCTCGCCGCCGGCAGCCTTGCCGGCGCCGCCTTCACCCAGATCGGCGGTGCGGTCGCGGGAGAGCACGACGGCACGCCGATGCAGTTCGTTCCCAAGACCGCGCCGGATCCGACCCCGCTGGAGAACGAGCTGGCCAAGTATCCCAAGTGCCCCTACTGCGGCATGGACCGGACCAAGTGGCACCACAGCCGCCATCTGGTGCACTACGCGGATGATCTCGTGGACGGCACCTGCTCCCTGCACTGCGCCGCCATCAGCCTGGCCATCAACCTCGACCGCGGCCCGAAGGCCATCTACGCGGCGGACTTCGGCGCCACCGCCGAGCCCAAGCCGCTGGTGAACGTGGACGAGGCCACCTACCTGATCGGTTCGAAGCTCAAGGGGACCATGACCAAGATCAGCAAGATGGCCTTCGCCTCCGCCGACGCGGCCAAGGCCGCCCAGGGCGAGAACGGCGGCGAGATCGGTGATTTCAACGCCGCCCTCAAGGCCGCCTACCTGAGCATGGCCGAGGACACGATGATGATCCGCAAGAAGCGCGCCGAGATGCGCAAGAAGATGATGGAAAAGATGAAGGGTTGAGGCCGTCGGCACGGTGCCGCGGAAGCCGCGGCACCGTGCACCGGGTTTTCCCACTACGAGGGCACGAGGAAGGTAGCAGGCCTCCGACGGCGAATTCCGCCGGTTGCCGCTGATTGGCGCGTGGATCCTGGAGCAGCGGGCCGGGGCAGCGGGCTGGCGTGGTCCAGGCCGGCTTTCCCGGAGGCCCGGGCTGGAGCGCAACGGCATGGCCAGCCGGCCCGTGCGCCGGGCAATCTGCGCAATGCGGCGGAATCCGCGCTTGAGCCGATCTTTTTCTTCGTGTCCTTCGCGCCTTCGTGGCGAGCGACGAATGAGGTGATCATGAACAGGTTCTGGGCGGTCGGGCTGGCGGCGCTGCTGGCGCTGGGCGCGGCACGGGCGGAGACGGTGACGGTGCCGGACCCGGGCGAGAAGGATACCTGCCCGGTGTGCGGGATGTTCGTGGCGCTCTACCCCGAGTGGGTGGCCACCGTGCTCTACAAGGACGGCCACGCCCACTACTTCGATGGGGCCAAGGATCTCTTCAAGTACCTGCTGGACATGCCCAAGTGGGCGCCGGGCCACCGCGCCGAGGATATCCAGACCATCGCGGTGACCGACTACTACTACGTGGAGCGCATCGACGCCCGGGCGGCGTGGTATGTCATCGGCTCCGACACCCTCGGTCCCATGGGCCACGAGCTCGTTCCCCACGCCACCCGGGAGGAGGCCGAGGAGTTCCTCGCCGACCACGCCGGCAAGCGCATCCTGCGCTTCGACGAGGTGACCCCCGAACTGCTCGAGAACCTCGACGCCGGCCGCTTTTAGTCGCGGGGCTATTCGCCACGTTCACCCGTTCCTTCACCACGAAGGACACGAAGCGAAAAGCCATTCGACCGCAGATTGACGTTGATTGACGCTGATTTGCGTATGCAGAGCGGGTTGGCCTTGCGCTAGGACGAGACGCCTTCCAGGTGCGATGCGTGGAAGCGCACGCTTCTCGGCGCGAGTTCCTGCAGTACCGGCTGGCAACCGGGCAAATGGCAACAATCAACGAAAATCGACGTTAATCCGCGGTTGATCCGCCTTTTGCCTTTCTTCGCGCCTTCGTGGTGAATCACTCCCCTTCCAGCTGCGGCCCCGCGGCGCGGATGGCCTCGTCCACCTGGAAGCGCCTGAAGTTCTCCCGGAAGCGGCCGATGAGCTCGCGGGCGGCCCGCTCGTAGGCGCCCGGTTCGCGCCAGGTGCGGCGCGGGTCCAGCACTTCTTCGGGAACGCCGGGGACATGCTCGGGGATGTCCAGGTTGAGGCCCGGAATGCGCCGGGTCCGCGTCCCCTCCAGGCGGCCCTTGACGATGGCGTGCACCAGGGCGCGGGTGGTGGGCAGATCGAAGCGGCGGCCGCCGCCGCCGTGGGGGCCGCCGGTCCAGCCGGTGTTCACCAGGTAGACGCGGCTGCCGTGGCGCTGCATCCGGTCCATCAGCAGCTCGGCGTAGACATGGGCGGGGCGCGGGAAGAAGGGGGCGCCGAAGCAGGTGCTGAAGGTGGGGCGTATATGATCGGCGCTGCCCACCTCGGTGGAGCCCACCAGCGCCGTGTAGCCGCTGAGGAAGTGGTAGGCGGCCTGGTGGCGGTCCAGGATCGACACCGGCGGCAGCACCCCGTAGAGGTCGCAGGTCAGGAACAGGATGGCATGGGGATGGCCGCCGCGATTGTGGGGCACGTGCATGGGAATGTGCTCGCGCGGGTAGGCCGCGCGGGTGTTCTCGGTGAGGGAGGCGTCCTCGAAGCGCGGTTCGCGGCTGGCCGGGTCCAGGACCACGTTCTCCATCACCGCACCGAAGCGCAGCGCCCCCCAGATGACCGGCTCGCGCTCGGGGCTCAGGTCGATGCACTTGGCGTAGCAGCCGCCCTCGAAGTTGAAGACGCCGCGGTCGTTCCAGCCGTGCTCGTCGTCGCCGATGAGAAACCGGTCGGGGTCGGCGGACAGGGTGGTCTTGCCGGTTCCCGACAGGCCGAAGAACAGGGCCGTATCGCCATCGTCGCCCTCGTTGGCGGCACAGTGCATGGGCAGGGCTCCCTGGGCCGGCAGGAGAAAGTTCATGATGGTGAACATGGCCTTCTTCATCTCGCCGGCGTAATGCATGCCGCACAGCAGGACCCGGTGTCCGGTGATGTCGATGAGCACCGCCCCGTCGCCGTTGACGCCGTCGCGCGCCGGGTCGGTGCCGAGGCCGGTCGCATTGAGCAGCGTCCACTGCGGCGTGGCGCAGACCATCCCCGGGTCCGGGCGCACGAACAGCTGACGCACGAACAGGTTGTGCCAGGCCAGCTCGGTTATCGCGGTCACCCCGATCCGCATGTCCGGATCGGCACCGACGCAGAGCCGGGAGACGTAGGGTCTGCCCTCCGCCAGGTAGTCCAGGGCCCGATCCCACAGCGCCTCGAACCGCTCCGGCTCGATGGGCTGGTTGATGGCCCCCCACTCCACCGAGCCCTCGGTGCTGGCGTCCCGGACCAGGAACCGGTCCTTCGGCGAGCGGCCGGTGCGCCGCCCCGTGTTCACAGTCAGCGCCCCGTTTGCCGCCAGCACGCCCTCCTTGAGCCGCAGGGCCTCCTCCACCAGCTGAACGGTGGGCAGATCGATCCGCGCGCCGGGCA
>JAQVKR010000358.1 GCA_028694565.1 Gammaproteobacteria bacterium
AGGGTCCGCTCCTCCAGCCCCTCGAAGGCCGTCTGCAGGGGCTGCACCACGAACGGCAGGGAGTAGATCAGCGAGCCGATGACCAGACCGGTGAAGGTGAAGGCGAGCGAGTCGCCGCCCAGTGCGCGCCAGGGGCCGCCGATCAGCCCGTCGGGCGCCAGGGCGAGCAGCAGGTAGAAGCCCAGCACCGTCGGCGGCAGCACCAGGGGCAGCGCCACCAGCGCCTCCAGGGGCAGCTTCAGCACGCTGCGGGTCCGGGCCAGCCACCAGGCCAGCGGCGTGCCCAGCACCAGCAGCAGGAGCGTGGTGATGAGCGCCAGCCGCAGGGTGATGAGCAGGGCCTGGAGATCGCCGGGGCTGAACATGGGCCGGTGCTACCGCTCCGTGGGCCCCGGCACGTCGTAGCCGTAGCGCTCGATGATGGCGACGGCCTCGGGGCCGCGGAGGTAGTCCAGGAACGCCCGCGCCGCCGGGTTGTTGGCGCCGCTCCCGAGCAGGACGGCCTGCTGCTCGATGGGCGCATGGAGCGCCTGCGGCACCAGCCACTGGGAGCCGGGCTGCCCGCCGGCCCGCACCTGGGCCAGGGCGACGAACCCCAGCGGGGCGTTGCCGGAGGCCACGAACTGGAAAGTCTGGCCGATGTTCTCGCCCCGCACCAGCCGCGGCTGGAGGGCATCCCACAGCCCCAGCCCCTCCAGCACCTCCTGCGCCGCGGCTCCGTAGGGGGCGCTGCGGGGGTTGGCGATGGCCAGCCGCTGCAGGCCCGGGTCGCGCAGGACGGCGCCCTCGGCGTCCACCCTGTCCGGATCCGGGCTCCACAGCACCAGCCGGCCCACGGCGTAGGTGAAGCGGCTGCCGGCCACCGCGTGGCCCTCCCGCTCCAGCCGCTCGGGGCGGGCGCTGTCGGCGGCCAGCAGCACGGCGAAGGGGGCGCCCTGGGTGATCTGGGTGTAGAGCTTGCCGGTGGAGCCGCTGCTGGCCAGCACCTGGTGCCCGGTGGCCCGGGTGAAGGCGGCGCCCACCTCCTCCAGGGTGGCCTTGAAGTTGGCGGCCACGGCGACGCTGACCTCGCCGGCCCGGGCGCCCGTCGCGGCGAGCAGGGCGGTGATCAGCAGGAGGGGAAGGCGATGCCTGCGCATGGTTCAGGACTCCTTGTCGGAAAGCGGGGATGGGGGGTGGGGATCGGCCGCGGGTGCGAGACAGCCGGTTTCCGCCTCCAGGAACGCCTGGTGGCGCCGCTCGAGCGCGCGATAGTCACGGACGGCGCGGCTGCCGGTCCCGGTGAGCACCGCGCCGCCGCCGCCGCGGCCCCCGGGCTGCTTCTCCACCAGGGGGGCCGGGGCATGGCGGTTGATGGCCTCCACCAGCTCCCAGGCCCGGCGGTAGGACATGTGCAGGGCGCGCGCGGCGGCGCTGATGGAGCCGTGGGCGGCGATCGCCTCCAGCAGCCGGACGCGGCCGCCGCCGAGGAAGGTGCCGTCGGCGGCCTCGATCCAGAAGCGGCCGCGGACGCGGTAGTTGGTGTGCTGCGTCACTCTCGGAGGCCCATGCAGCGAGTCGCCGGCCGGGCGGATGCAAGGCGCGCTTGCGCAGGAAGGGCAGGCCCTCTTTCAAGCAACCGCAACGCCGCAGATGGCCGGCCGGCGGCGCGTCCGCAGGGAGCCCCCCGAAAGCGCCTCCAAGAGTGACGCAGTACACCACCGACCTTCTCGTTCATGACCCCGGGTCCCTGGAAGCTGAACGTAATATACCGCAGGGAATAACGATATCCATACCAATTGAGGGGTACCTCGCGGAACCGCGCGGACCGGCTGTCGATGAATATGTTTTGTCGTCGCAATCAAAACAATTCACTTTCATTCCGTAGGGATTCCCGCTAGATAAGGCGCAGTTGAAGCGGCCGCCACGAGCCGCGCAACGGTGAATGTTTGGGCGAGGAATTTTTTCGAGGTTCGGCGGGTATGAATGAAGTGGACGACGTCTTTCTGATTGACGATGACGCGGCGGAACCGGTGTTCGAGGCGGGCCACGGGGCGGAGCGCCACGGCGATGCCGACCACCGGCGGCGCATCGAGCGCTACTTCGAGCTGAAGCGCCTGCGCGAGCAGGTGCAGGATCTCGGCTACGAGGACTGCGATCTCGACTACTGAGGAGTCGCCGCCCGGGCCACCCCGGGCGGCGGCGCGGCCGGGTCCCGTCAGGCTCCGTCCAGGAGCGCGAGCGCCCGGCGGATGACCTCCTCCCGCTCGCTGCCCGGCCGGTAGACCGCGTAGGCGGGCCGCTCGATGGGCGCCGCGTCCGCGACCCGGTGCAGCCGTCCCGCCGCCAGGTGGGGTTCCGCCAGCTGCTCGGGCAGGTAGGCGGCCCCGCCCCGCTCCAGGATGAAGCCGAGCGCCAGGGTTCCATGGCTCATGCGCAGCGACGGCGTGGGCAGGTCCGGGTAGCGCCGGGCCAGTTCCAGGGCCGTGCTGGCGCCCCAGTCCACCCGCACGAACCCCTCCCCCAGGGCCTCCATGGCGCCGGCGCCCTCCGCGCTGCTCACCAGGATCAGGTTCACCGCTCCCACCTCGCGCACCGTCTCGCCCGGCAGCCGCGGCGGCTCGAACAGCACCGCGATGTCCAGCACGCCGTCCAGCAGCCGCCGCAGCAGCAGCTCGCCCGGCAGGGTCTCGGCCTGCAGCGCGATGTCCGGCAGCTGCTCGCGCAGCCGCCGCAGCCAGCCCCGCAGCAGGCTCTCCCACAAATCATAGGCGCCGCCCAGCGCCAGCGAGGTGCGGAACTCCGGGCCCAGCCCCGACTCCTGCCGGGCCCGCGACCAGGCGCCGACGATGGTCTCGGCATGCTTGAGCAGCCGGGTGCCGGCCGCGGTGAGGCGGATGTCGTTGCGCTTGCGGGTGAACAGCTGCTGGCCGAGAGTCTCCTCGAGCAGCCGGATGCGGGCGCTCACCGCCGACTGGGTGAGGTGCAGGCGCTCGGCCGCGCGGGCGAAATGGCGGGTGCGTTGCAGCTCGAGAAAGGTGCGCAGCAGTTCGATGTCCAAGTGCGGGTTTCCGTGCGGCGGGGTGTCATGTCGCTGTCATATTCAGCGGTTGTAATAATTTCAACGATAAATTATGCATGATGTACGAACCGGAGCGATCGGATTCCATGGCTTCTGCGAATATCCGGGTAGTTGAAGACGAGCCCGCCGTCCGCGAGATGCTGCGTTTCGTCCTGGAACAGGATGGCTTTTCCGTCCAGGCGGTGGAGGATGCCGAGACCGCGCGCGAGCGCATCAACGCCCGGGCGCCCGACCTGCTGCTGCTGGACTGGATGCTGCCCGGCGCCAGCGGCGTGGAGCTGGCCCGCGGCCTGAAGCGCGATCCCCTGACCCGCGAGATACCCATCATCATGCTCACGGCCCGCGGCGAGGAGGACGACAAGGTGCGGGGGCTGGAGAGCGGGGCCGACGACTACGTCACCAAGCCCTTCTCCACCCGCGAGCTGCTCGCCCGCATCCGCACGGTGCTGCGCCGCGCGGCGCCCCATGCCGGGGAGGAGGCGGTGCAGGTGGACATCCTGACCCTGGATCCCGGCAGCCACCGGGGGAGCGCCGGCGACGCGGCGGTGGAGCTGGGGCCCACCGAATTCCGCCTGCTGCACTTCTTCATG
>JAQVKR010000359.1 GCA_028694565.1 Gammaproteobacteria bacterium
GCCGCCATTTCCATGTCGTACTCGCTGTCGCCGATCATGAGCGTGTCCCGGGGATCGACCCCCGTGATCCGCATGATTTCCAGCAGCATCTGCGGATCCGGCTTGGAGCGGGTCTCGTCGGAGCAGCGGGTGACGTGGAAGCACGGGCCCAGGCCGGTTTCCTGCAGCACCCGGTCGAGACCTCCCCGGCCCTTGCCGGTTGCCACGGCCAGGAAATAGCCTGCCTCGGCCAGCCCCTCCACCACCTCCCGCGCCCCCGGGAATAGCGCCGAGGGGGTGGCGTCGACCACCAGGTAGTGATGCCGGTAGCGGTCCACCAGCCGCCGCTGCAGCGCTTCATCGCCACCGGGATAAAGCCGGTCCATGGCCTCGCGCAGCCCCAGGCCGATGACATCGCGCACCGCCGCGGTGCCCAGCGCGGGCAGCCCCAGGTCGGCGAAAGCCGCCTCCATGCAGGCCACGATGCGGGCCTCGGAATCCATCAGGGTTCCGTCCCAGTCGAAGACCAGCAGCTGATAGGAACCATTCATCGCTTCAGTTTCTCCAGCACCCGCTCCAGTTCCGGCGGCAGCGGCGCCTCGAGCTCCAGCGGCTCTCCCGTCTGCGGGTGCTGCAGCCGCAGCGCCGCGGCATGCAGGAACAGCCGCTTGAGCCCCAGCTCCCGCAGGCGCCGGTTGAACGTCTCGTCACCATATTTCCCGTCCCCGGCCAGGGGGTGCCCGAGGTGGGCCGCATGCACCCGGATCTGGTGGGTGCGCCCGGTCTCGAGCCGCACCCGGACCAGGGTCGCCTCGCGGTAGCGGGCCACGGGCTCGAAATGACTCACCGACGATTTCCCGTCCCCGTCGACCCGCACCACCCGCTCGCCCGACTGCAGCACATTCTTGCGCAGGGCGGCGTCAATCCGCCGCGTCCCGCCCGTCCAGGCGCCGCGCACCAGGGCGAGATAGGTCTTCTCCACCCGCCCCTCGCGCAGCGCCTCGTGCAGAGCCCGCAGGGCGCTGCGCTTCTTGGCCACCATCAGGCAGCCGGACGTCTCCCGATCCAGGCGATGGACCAGTTCGAGGAAGCGGTGCTCCGGATAGATGGAGCGCAGCGCCTCGATGGCGCCGAAGCTCAAGCCGCTGCCGCCATGCACGGCGAGCCCGGAGGGCTTGTCCAGCACCAGCAGGGCGGCATCCTCGTAGAGGAGTGACTCCCGGATCCGCTGCGCGGTTCCCTCCGCCGGGCGGGCGGGTGCCACGGGCGCGGCCGAGCGCACGGGCGGAATGCGGACCAGATCGCCGCTCTGCAGGCGGTACTCCGGCCGAATCCGCTTGCGGTTGACCCGCACCTCGCCCTTGCGCAGCAGGCGGTAGAGATGGCTGCGGGGTACGCCCTTGAGACGGGTGGAGAGGAAGTTGTCGATGCGCTGACCATCCGCGCCCTCGTCCACCTCGACCCACTCCACGCCGGGACTTCCGGTATCTCGCTCCTGAATCATCCGCCCATGATACCAGCACTCCCCTCCCGGGCATTAAACACGGCCAAGATTGCACGGCCTTGACAAAGCCTGATATCTTATGCGCCATCCGCGCCTCCCAGGCCGGGCTTACCGCCCCGGAGGAGGCGTGGTGTGCATCCGCGGTTTCCGCTCCCATCAGGGCCATCGCCCTGATGGTGCGTTCGGCAGGAGCCGGGATGTCAAAAATGGTTTTTCCTGCCGCCGGCGGCTGTGTTCGGCGGCAGCCTGTGCCATGCCGCCGGCGCGAACCGGATCGGCACGGACTTTGGAGGCGTGTGTCTCCAGGAACGAAACGGAACGACCACCGCGCGGAAGCACCCTTCCCGCCACGAAGCGGCTGACCACACGGCCTCCCCTGCCGGCGTCGCGCGGCTTGGCCTGCGGCGCGCCCCGGCGGGCGCCGGGTGGTGGCTGCCGTCGCATCGCGATGGCGACCCGTTCCGAGGAATTCCTGCCGCACGCGATCACATTACACTGGCGATCCCGCCTCCGGCGGTCGAGCGCCAACCGGACATAAAAGATAACTCAATGAAAAGAATGCTGATAAACGCAACTCAGCAGGAGGAGTTGCGCGTGGCCCTGGTGGACGGGCAGAAACTCTACGACCTGGACATCGAACTCCGCTCCCGGGAGCAGAAAAAAGCCAACATCTACAAGGGACGCATCACCCGCGTCGAGCCCAGCCTCGAGGCGGCCTTCGTCGACTACGGGGCCGAGCGTCACGGCTTCCTTCCCCTCAAGGAAGTGGAACGCAGCTACTTCCGCAGGACCCCGGAATCCGGCGGCCGGGTCAACATCCGGGACGTGCTCCAGGAAGGCCAGGAGCTGGTGGTCCAGATCGACAAGGAGGAGCGCGGCACCAAGGGCGCGGCCCTCACCACCTTCATCAGCCTCGCCGGCCGCTACCTGGTCCTGATGCCCAACAATCCCCGCGCCGGGGGCATCTCGCGCCGCATCGAGGGCGAGGACCGCACCGAGATGCGCGAGGCGATGAGCTCGCTGGAGATTCCTCCGGGCATGGGTCTCATCCTGCGCACCGCCGGGGTGGGCAAGAGCGCCGAGGAGCTGCAGTGGGATCTCGATTACCTGCTGCACCTGTGGGAGGCCATCAGCCAGGCCGCCAGCGACAAGAAGGCGCCGTTCCTGGTCTACCAGGAAAGCAACATCATCATCCGCGCCATCCGCGACTACCTGCGCAAGGACATCGGCGAGATCCTCATCGACGACGACGGGGTCTACCGGCAGGCGCAGGAGTTCATGCAGCAGGTGATGCCCCACAACCTGAGCAAGGTCAAGCGCTACACCGACTCCACCCCGCTGTTCACCCGCTTCCAGATCGAGAGCCAGATCGAGTCGGCATTCCAGCGCGAAGTGCGCCTGCCTTCCGGCGGCGCCATCGTCATCGATCACACCGAGGCGCTGGTCTCCATCGACATCAACTCCGCCAAGGCCACCAAGGGCGGCGACATCGAGGAAACGGCGCTCAACACCAACCTGGAAGCCGCGGACGAGGTGGCCCGCCAGCTGCGCCTGCGCGACGTGGGCGGCCTGGTGGTCATCGACTTCATCGACATGACCCCGGCACGCAATCAGCGCGAGGTGGAGAACCGGCTGCGCGACGCGCTGAAGGTGGATCGCGCCCGCGTGCAGGTCGGCCGCATCTCCCGCTTCGGCCTGCTGGAGATGTCGCGCCAGCGCCTGCGCCCGTCGCTGGGCGAATCCAGCCACGTGGTCTGCCCCCGCTGCGAGGGTCAGGGCACCATCCGCAGCATCGAATCCCTCTCCCTGTCCATCATCCGGCTGGTCGAGGAAGAGGCGATGAAGGACAACACCGGCCAGGTGGTGGTGCAGGTGCCGGTGGAGGTGGGAGCCTTCCTCCTCAACGAGAAGCGTGCCGCGGTGTCCCGGATCGAGGAGCACAACGGAATCCGCGTCCTGATACTGCCCAACCCCCATATGCACACGCCCCACTTCGAACTGGAGCGTACCCGCCGGGACGACAGCCAGGCCCAGGCGCCGCTCACCCCGAGCCACCGCCTGATCAGCGAGCCGGAGGCAGCCGGCCTTCCCGCTGCCGTCGGCAGCCGCGCGGCGGCCGACGAGCCGGCCGTGAAGACCGTCGCGCCGCCCGCGCCGGCCCCC
>JAQVKR010000360.1 GCA_028694565.1 Gammaproteobacteria bacterium
CTTCCGATCTTGACCTTGTTTTTCCGTCCCGCTAGAAGGCCGTGCCGTGATCACTGGCGAAGTGGAACACTGGCGCATCATGCACGGGCACCGGATCGAGCCGCTATCGGGCAGGACCGCTGCAGTCGCGGTGACAGACTTGCGGAACCACCGCTAGTCCGTCCAACGGCTCTTTCCTTGTCTTCGGCGATCATTCAGTACACCGTAGAGCCAAGTCCCGACCACGATGCCCGCCATCGTCGGCAGGGCAGCGAGTTTGCCTTCCGCGATCATGGCGAGCACGGATCCCGGGCAGGCACCCGCGAGTCCCCAGCCGGCGCCGAACAACAAGGCGCCGAGGATGAGTCCACTCCGGTAGGGCCGGCCCCGGAAGTCCAGTGGTTGATTGCCGAGCATACTGCGCGCACCGGTGCGCTTGAGCACCAGAATGCCGATCACCCCGATGCTCACGGCGGAACTGATTACCCACAGCAGTTGCAGGTCCTCGAAAAGAAACAACTGCGCATAGAAGTCGAATTCCGTGGCACCGGCGCGACTGAGCAGGAAGCCGAAGCCCACGCCGAAGGCGAGATAGACGAGACCCATCATGGCTCAACCCCGCACCCACAGGAACAAGGCCTGGACGGCGACCAGACCGCCCAGAAAGAACAGCCCGCCGGCAAGCATGCTCGGACGGCTCAGGAACGACACCCCCGAGATCACGTGGCCGCTGGTGCAACCGCCTGCCATGCGGGCGCCCACGCCCATGAGGGTGCCGGCGGCGAGCAGCATCACTCCACGCAGGAGCAGGTCTTCGGGCAGCGCCTGTTCATACAGCTCGCCCATGTGCGTGGTGAACTCGAGCCCGTTGCCTGCATTGGCAAGCAGCGCCCCGACGGGAATGCCGAGGCCGAACCACAAGCGCCAGCGGTTGGCGCGGCGGAATTCGGGATGGCGAAAAGAATCAGCCCCGGGCAGCACCTGGCAGGCATAACCGTAAGCGGTGGAAATCCCTAGTTGTTTGTTGGTGATCCAATAGAGGGCGACCATGAGTGCGCCGATGGCGCTACCCGCAAGCCAGCCGGACCAAATAGAAGGCATGAGAAAACTCCAGGGAAAACAGGGAACAGGGAAGGGTGGCAAGTATAATCACGCCTCCCTGAAGGGAAATTAGAACCTCTGTATTGGTACATAAGAAAATTCTAATAGACTAACGGAGCCGGGGTTTTTGCAGGTTTGAAACCCCGGTTCCGGGCACTACAATGCCCGCCCTTCCCATTCACAGATCACGGACGCGCCATGACTATTTCCCAGCGCATCGCTCAAGAACTCGCCGTGCAGGTCGCCCAGGTGGAGGCGGCCATCCGGTTGCTTGATGAAGGCGCCACCGTCCCCTTCATCGCCCGTTACCGCAAGGAGGTGACGGGTGGCCTGGACGATACCCAGCTGCGCACCCTCGAAGAGCGCCTCACCTACTTGCGCGAGCTGGACGAGCGGCGTGCCACCGTACTCAAGAGCATCGAGGAGCAGGGCAAGCTCACCCCGGAACTGAAAGCCGCGATTCTTGCCGCCGACACCAAGGTGCGCCTGGAAGATCTGTACCGCCCCTACATGCAAAAGCGCCGTACCAAGGCGCAGATTGCCAGGGAGGCCGGCCTGGAGCCGCTCGCCGATGCGCTGCTCGGCGATCCGGGTCTGGAGCCGGAGGCCACCGCTGCGGCCTATGTGGATGCGGACAAGGGCGTGGCCGATGTAGCCGCGGCGCTGGACGGCGCGCGCCAGATCCTCATGGAGCGCTTCGCCGAGGATGCGGAACTGGTAGGCATGCTGCGCAACTACCTGTGGGAAAACGCTCATCTCAAGTCCGCGGTCATCGAGGGCAAACAGGAGGAGGGCGCCAAGTTCTACGATTACTTCGATCACAGCGAGCCCCTCCAAAGCGTGCCTTCGCACCGCGCCTTGGCGCTGTTCCGGGGACGCAAGGAAGGCGTGCTCAATCTGGAACTGATGATTCCTGCCGACCAGGTCGAGGGCCGCAAGCCGACGGATCCGTCCATCTGCGAGGGCATGATCGCGAAACACGTGGGCATCAAGGCGGAGGGCCGGCCGGCGGACAAGTGGCTGGGCGAGACCGTACGCTGGGCCTGGCGGGTGAAAATCCTCAGCCACCTGGATACCGATCTGAAGTCGCAGCTGCGTGAAGCGGCGGAAGAGGAGGCCATCAAGGTCTTCGCCAAGAACCTGCATGACCTGCTGCTGGCGGCGCCGGCCGGTGCGCGCGCCACCATGGGCCTGGATCCCGGTCTGCGCACCGGCGTGAAAGTGGCCGTGGTGGATGCGACCGGCAAGCTGCTCGGCACCGGTACCATCTATCCCCACGCGCCCCAGAATCGCTGGGATGAATCCATCGCTGTACTGGCGGCGCTGTGCCAGAAGTTCAACGTGGAGCTCATCGCCATCGGCAACGGCACGGCCTCGCGCGAGACCGACAAGCTCGCGGGCGAACTGCTCAAACGTCATTCGGACCTGAAGGCTACCAAGGTGATGGTGAGCGAGGCGGGCGCCTCGGTGTATTCGGCCTCGGAGCTGGCGGCAAGGGAGTTTCCGGACCTGGATGTTTCGCTGCGCGGTGCGGTCTCCATCGCGCGGCGTTTGCAGGACCCGCTGGCCGAACTGGTGAAGATCGATCCCAAGTCCATCGGTGTGGGCCAGTACCAGCATGATGTCTCCCAGACCCGTCTGGCGCGTACCCTCGACGCCGTGGTGGAAGATTGCGTGAACGCAGTCGGTGTGGACGTGAACATGGCCTCGCCGGCGCTGCTGACGCGCATCTCGGGCCTCAATGCGTCGCTCGCGAACAACATCGTGGCCTACCGCGATCAACACGGTGCTTTCAAGACGCGCAAGGACCTCATGAACGTGCCGCGCTTGGGCGAGAAGGCCTTCGAGCAGGCCGCCGGTTTCCTGCGCATCATGAGCGGCGATGATCCGCTTGATGCGTCGGCCGTCCATCCGGAGGCCTACCCGGTGGTGCAACGCATCATCGAAGTGACCGGCAAGGGGATCCGTGATCTCATCGGAGACGGCAAGTTTCTCCAGGGACTCAAGGCCGCCAACTTCACCGATGAGAAGTTCGGTGAGCCCACGGTGAAGGACATCCTTGCCGAGCTGGAAAAGCCCGGCCGCGATCCGCGCCCGGAATTCAAGACCGCGACCTTCAAGGAAGGCATCGAAGACCTGAAGGATCTGCAAGCGGGCATGATCCTGGAAGGCGTGGTCACCAACGTGACCAACTTCGGGGCCTTTGTGGACATCGGCGTGCACCAGGACGGACTGGTGCACATATCAGCCCTGTCGGACAAATTCGTGAAGGATCCGCGCGAGGTGGTGAAGGCGGGCGACCTGGTGAAGGTCAAGGTCATGGAAGTGGACGTGAAGCGTCGCCGCGTGGGGTTGTCCATGCGCCTGACGGATGATGCGCGTGATCAGCCTCGGGACATGACCCGTGACCG
Organism: Gammaproteobacteria bacterium; assembly: GCA_028694565.1. GTDB lineage: Bacteria > Pseudomonadota > Gammaproteobacteria > DSM-26407 > DSM-26407 > Thioalbus. The sequence continues at coordinate 3,492 of JAQVKR010000360.1, forward strand.
TGGTCCGGGTCCCCGCAGCGCCAAGCCGCGCCAGCCACAGCGCGACAGCGCCCCCATGGGTGCTATGGCAGAGGCCTTCGCCCGTCTGAAGAAGTAGGGAACTGGAAAGATTCAACGCGGAGGGCGAGGAGGCGCGGAGGTGAATGATG
>JAQVKR010000361.1 GCA_028694565.1 Gammaproteobacteria bacterium
GGGCCCTCCCGGCGCCGCCCTCCGGCGGACCGGGCAGCACGGCCCGTTCCGTGACCAGCACGCCCCTGCGCCGAACGCTCAGAACGGAATGTCGTCGTCGAAATCGTCCATGCCGCGACCGCCGGAGGCGGGCTGCTGCGGCTCGGAGCGCTGCGGCTGGGACCGCTGCGGCCCGCCGCTGTCGGGGGCGTCGAAATCGGCGCTGCCCGGACGGCCATCGAGCATCTGCAGATCATTGGCGACGATCTCGGTCGTGTAGCGGTCCTGTCCCGACTGGTCCTGCCACTTGCGCGTCTGCAGCCGACCCTCGATGTAGACCTTCGAACCCTTCTTGAGGTACTCGCCGGCAATCTCGCCCAGCTTGCCGAACAGGACGACGCGGTGCCACTCGGTCCGCTCCTGCTGCTCGCCGGTGTTCTTGTCGCGCCAGCTCTCGCTGGTGGCCAGCCGCAGGTTGGCGACGGCGGAACCCCCCGCGGTGTAGCGCACCTCCGGATCGGCGCCCAGGTTGCCGATGAGAATGACCTTGTTGATGCCTCTTGCCATGCATGCCTCTCCCGTGTCTTATGGTCACCGTCCCCGCACCCCCGGAGGGACCGGTCTGTCGCCCGTCACTCAGGCGACGGCGTACTGCTGCAGCGCCTCCTCGTCGAGGCGGCTGCGATCCACCTTCAGGTAGGCCGTCTGGTCCTCCGCCACCACCACCGCCTCGGCCACCCCGGCCACCCCGGCCAGACGTTCGCTCAGCAGGCGGGCCTGGGCGTCGTCCACCGGTCCGATGCGCAGCAGGTAGCTGCTCAGATAGCTGGGGTGCCGCATGCCGACGGCCACCAGCCACCACAGCGCCGCCACCACCGCCGAGCCGAGAAACACGCCCTCGATGCCGTAACGGCCATGGAGCCAGCCACCCATGGCGCCGCCGATGAAGGCGCCGAGGAACTGGGAACTGGAGTAGAAGCCCATGGCCGTGCCCTTGCTGTCGGGCGGCGCCACCTTGGACACCAGAGACGGTAGCGTAGCCTCGAGGATATTGAAAGCGGCAAAGAAGGCGAACAGCGCGACGACGATGGCGAACAGCGAGCCGTGCAGCCGCCAAAGACCCAGCTCGGCGAAGGCGATCAGGGCGACGGCGGCGAGGAACACGGTTTTGATCCGCCGTTTCTTCTCCGCCAGGATGATGGCGGGCACCATCACCAGCAGAGATCCCCCCATTACGCCGAGGTAGACGAAGCTGTGGTAGCCGGAGGCCAGGCCGGCGAAATCGCGCAGCGCCAGGGGCACCACGGTGAAGCTGGCGGTGAGCAGGAGATGGAGGCTGAAAATGCCGTAGTTGAGCCGCAGCAGCTCGCCGTTGCGCAGGACCTTGCCGAACAGGGCCGGCACCGGCTCGGTATCCCGGTGCAACCCGCTCCGGCGGGGCGTGGGGACCAGCAGTATGACCACCGCGATGGCCGCCAGGGCCAGCGCGCCGGTGAGCCAGAAAATCCCCGGCACCCCGATCCAGTGGTTCAGCACCGGCCCGGCCACCATGGCCAGGGCGAAGGACACCCCGATGCTGATGCCCATGAAAGCCATGGCCTTGGTGCGGTGCTCCTCGCGGGTGAGATCCGCGAGCAGTGCCATGACCGTGCTGGCGATGGCGCCGGCGCCCTGCAGGGCCCGCCCCACGATGACCCAGTGGATGGTGTCGGACATCGCGGCGAGCACGCTGCCGGCGGCGAACAGGAGGAGCCCGGCCACCATCACCGGCTTGCGTCCGATGCGATCGGAGAGCATCCCGGCCGGGATCTGCAGCAGCGCCTGGGTCAGGCCGTAGGCGCCGATGGCCAGGCCCACCAGGGTGGGCGTCACCCCGTCCAGGTGCTCGGCGTAGAGGGCGAACACCGGCAGGATCATGAACAGGCCCAGCATGCGCAGGCCGAAAATGCCCGATAGGGTCGCGGCGGCGCGGCGCTCGCCGGTGGTCATCTGCTCGTTTGGCAAGGGAGTCATGGTTCGGTGTCGGGGTAGCGCCCCCAGCCCGGAGGGAGAGGGCTCCGCTTTTGCCTGCCGGCGTCGTGAAAACGTATAGTATCAGGTTCTTCGCTGGTCACTACAAGGCACCCATGGACACCATCCGCATCCGCGGCGCCCGCACCCACAACCTGCGCAACGTCGACCTCGACCTGCCCCGGGACCGGCTCGTCGTCATCACCGGCCTGTCGGGATCGGGCAAGTCCTCGCTCGCCTTCGACACCCTCTATGCCGAGGGTCAGCGCCGCTACGTGGAGTCCCTGTCCGCCTACGCCCGCCAGTTCCTCTCCATGATGGAAAAACCGGACGTGGACCACATCGAGGGCCTCTCCCCGGCCATCTCCATCGAGCAGAAGTCCACCTCCCACAACCCCCGCTCGACGGTGGGGACCATCACCGAGATCTACGACTATCTCCGCGTGCTGTTCGCCCGGGCGGGCACGCCCCGCTGCCCCGAGCACGACTCCGTGCTGGAGGCGCAGACGGTCAGCCAGATGGTGGACCAGGTCCTGGCGCAGCCGGAGGGCAGCCGGATGATGCTGCTCGCCCCCGTCGTCCAGGACCGCAAGGGCGAGCACCAGCAGATGATCGAGTCGCTGCGCAGCCAGGGCTTCGTGCGCGCCCGCATCGACGGCGCCGTGGTGGAACTGGACGAGGCGCCGAAGCTGGATCTGCGCCGCAAGCACACGGTGGAAGTGGTCATCGACCGGTTCAAGGTCCGTTCCGACCTGCAGCTGCGCCTGGCGGAATCCTTCGAAACGGCGCTGGCGCTGGCCGATGGCGTGGCCCGGGCGGCGTTCATGGACGAGCCCGGGTGCCCCGAGCTCGTCTTCTCGGCCCGTTTCGCCTGTCCCCTGTGCGGCTACTCCCTGCCGGAGCTGGAGCCGCGCCTGTTCTCCTTCAACAATCCCGCCGGGGCCTGCCCGTCCTGCGACGGGCTCGGGGTGAAGCAGTTCTTCGACCCGCAACGGGTGGTGCATCATCCCGAGCTCTCGCTGGCCGGCGGCGCGGTCCGCGGCTGGGATCGGCGCAATGCCTACTACTACCGCCTGCTCTCGGCGCTGGCGGAGCACTACGGCTTCGATATCGAGACCCCCTGGAACGAGCTGCCGCAGAGGGTTCAGGACGTGGTTCTCCAGGGCAGCGGGGAGGAGGAGATCACCTTCGGCTACCCGGGCGAGCGCGGCCGGGTCGTCACCCGCGAGCACCCCTTCGAGGGCATCCTGCCCAACATGGAGCGGCGCTACCGGGAGTCCGAGTCCACCGTGGTGCGCGAGGAGCTGGCGCGCTACCTCACCACCCGCCCCTGCCCCGACTGCGGCGGCACCCGGCTGCGGCGCGAGGCCCGGCACGTGTTCATCGACTCCCACAACCTGCCGCAGGTGGCCGCCATGCCCATCGGCCGCGCGCGGGAGCTGTTCGCCGGGCTGGAGCTGCCCGGCCGCCGGGGCGAGATCGCCGCCAAGATCCGCAAGGAGATCGGGGATCGGCTCGAATTCCTGGTCAACGTGGGGCTCGAGTACCTGACGCTGGACCGCAGCGCCGAGACCCTCTCCGGCGGCGAGGCCCAGCGCATCCGCCTGGCGCGCCAGATCGGCGCCGGCCTGGTGGGGGTGATGTA
>JAQVKR010000362.1 GCA_028694565.1 Gammaproteobacteria bacterium
CCCGCGCCTTGTCCTCCATCAGCCCGGGCAGGATGTCGTCGATGTCGGTGATGGGGAAGGCGTCGTCGGCCCCGTGGCGCTCGCAGGCGCCCTCCTGGTCGGCCCGGCGCCCGGTCCAGGTCTCCTGCTCCGGATCGCGCTCGCGGTTGAAGAGGATGTACTCGCCGTGCCCGCGCCCCGGCACCAGCACCAGGCACGCCTCCGGCTCGGGGAACCCGGTCAGGTAGTAGAAGTCGCTGTCGGGGCGGTAGGGATACTCGGTGTCGCGGTTGCGGTGCTTCTGTGGCGCGGCGGGCAGGATGGCGATGCTGCCGCGCCCCATCATCTGCATCAGGCGGCGGCGGCGGCGGGCGAATTCCTTGCTGTTCATCATGGGGTCCGGCGTTGCTCAGTGGGTTGTGGCGTCGGCGCGGCGGCGCACGTCGGCGAGCTCGTCATAGACCAGCAGCGCCCCCATGCGCACGTATTCCACCAGCTCGGCGTAGGCGGACTCCTGCTCCTCGTCTCCGTCGCCGGTGTCGAAATCGAGGCGGGCGATCTCGCCCATGTCCGTGAGCGCCTCGCGGGCGCCGGCGGGAAGCTCCGCGGTGCGGGAGACGCCGCCGAGCCCGAGCCCGACGAGGAAGCCCTCGCACCAGTGGCCGAGGGCTTCCGCCCGCTGCTCCAGCGCGACGGCGTCCCCGGGCAGCAGGGGCTGGAAGGAGAGGTCCTCGCTGAAGAACTCCTTGCGCGTCGCTTCGAACAGCGACTGGAGCGCCTCGTCCTGGGCCGGCGCGACGCCCTGGTGCCCTTCCAGCACCTGGTCGCGCCAGCCGCGGGGGTCGACCTTCCCGCCGAGCGCGCAGATGAGCCCGCAGAGCATCCCCTGGGCCTCGGCGGCGACGGCCTGGGGTTGCGCGAGGGCGGTGGCCACGCGTTCGATCAGGAGGGTGTGCTCGGAGCTCATGGCGGGTCGCTGTTCCGGGTGCGGTCGGGTCGGAGGCTTATCGTATCACCGTGCACCACCCGGCTGAACCGGGGCCGGGCCGGCCCGGATTGACCCCACTCCGGCGCCCTTCTATATTGGAAGTCTGTCACCCAGCCCCCCAACCCAGCCCCCGGACCACGGTCAGACGCCATGGCAGAGATCGATCTCAAGACCCTGGAGTTCCGCATCCACGAGCTCATCCAGATGTGCGAGCGGCTGCGCGAGGAGAACCGCTCCCTGCGCACCCAGCAGGCGAGCCTGACCACCGAGCGGGCGCACCTCATCGAGAAGAACGAGCAGGCGCGCATGAAGGTGGAAGGCATCCTGCAGCGGCTGAAATCCATGGAGCGCGAGTGATGCAGCCTTCCGACGCCACCGCCGTCACCGTCAACCTCCTCGACAAGGAGTTCCGGGTGGTCTGCCCGGAAGACGAGCGCGACGCGCTGCTCAAGTCGGCCCACTACCTGGACCGGCAGATGCGCGAGATCCGCGATCGCGGCAAGGTGATCGGGCTGGATCGCATCGCCGTCATGGCGGCGCTCAACATTGCCCACGAGTTGCTGGATCTGAAGGAACAGAAGTCCGATAACACGGATGTGATGCGCTCGCGCATCCAGATCCTGCAGAGCAAAATCGAAGATGCACTTAACAAAGGCAGGCAGATCGAGTTATAAAGGAGCCAGGCACTCCCTGGGACGTTGGCCAGCAGGACTAAGTCTCTTGAGCCGATAAGTAACGCCTTGGGGGCCACCTTGCAGTGTTGTTGTGCACACCCGCTGCGCGCGGGCAGCCTGATACACGGCTACGGTCCCCACCTGAACCTCTGGGTTCAAGGCCGATACCTGCAGCGGCGTCTCCGGGGAGTGTCTCTATTCCTGCCCTGCCCCTCCGTCATACTTGCCCCATGACCACCCGCGCCCAACTGCGCCGACAGATCCGGGCCGCGCGCCGCGGCCTGAGCGAACGCGAACGCCGCGAGGCCGCCGAGCGGCTGGCCTGCAACCTGGCCCGCACCGACTGGTTCCGCAACGCCCGCCGCATCGCCTGCTATCTCGCCAACGACGGCGAGCTCGATCCCTGGCCGGTCATGGAGCGGGCCTGGGCGGCCGGCAAGACCTGCTGCCTGCCGGTCCTCTCGCCGGTCACCGGCAACCGCCTCTGGTTCGTCGACTGGCGCCCGGGAGAACCGCTGGCCGGCAACCGCTTCGGCATCCCGGAGCCGGTCCACGCCGGTTGGCGCCTGCAGCCGGCCTGGGCCCTGGACCTGGTGCTCACCCCGCTGGTGGCCTTCGATCCGCTGGGCAACCGGCTCGGCATGGGCGGAGGCTACTATGACCGCACCTTCGCCTACCTGCGCCGGCGCCGGCGCTGGCTCAAGCCGCGCCTGGTGGGGATGGCCTACGAACTGCAGAAGGTGGCGGCGCTGCCCCATGCCGACTGGGACGTGCCGCTGGAGGGGATCGTGACCGAAGCGGGGTGCTACGCCGGCGGCGGCTCGCCCGCCGGCTGAGGCCGGAAGAGCGGCCGGAACCAAGAAAAAACCCGCCGGAGCGGGTTTTTTCGTTTTGTTCCTACCGACTCGCGCTGACCGTTGGTGCAGGCCGTTCCATCAACTCCTGCGTATAGCCGGTCACCACGACCCCCAGCCCCACGATCAGGGCCAGCAGGAACAACAGATCGGGTTTGCGCCGTTTCATCCGTACACGCCTCCAGAATGGTGCCTTGTTACGCCAACCCGCAGGGTTACAGGCGGCTGTCATGCCGCTCTTGGTCCCCGCATCTGCCTGCCGGGCTTCATTCCATGAAATCCACCGCCAGAGTCCCGCACTGTTCCGCTGTCCGCCCCGGGTCTCTGCGTACCCTGGAACAACCGGACATAAAACGGGTTTATATATATACACAACCCCGAGGCTATGCAACAGGCGGGGTCACGGTTTGCGCCATATCCGGCACAGCCCGGCCAACCGAGTGGGGAAGTCGGAAATCCCTTATACTGCCCGCAGCCCATTCCCCCGCGGGGAATCCACGACAGGAGGCGACGTGAATTACTGGCTGTTCAAGTCCGAGCCCGACGTGTTCGGGATCGATCACCTGATGAGGATGCCGAAGCGCACCGAGCACTGGGACGGGGTGCGCAACTACCAGGCCCGCAACATGATGCGCGACGGGATGCGCAAGGGCGACCTGGCGTTCTTCTACCACTCCAACTGCGCGGAACCCGGCATCGTCGGCATCGTCGAGATCGTCCGCGAGGGCTACCCGGACTTCACCGCCTTCGATCCGGACACGAAGTACTTCGATCCGAAGAGCGATCCCGACGCGCCCCGCTGGTACATGGTGGACGTGAGGTTCAAGCGCCGCCTCAAGCGGACCCTCACCCTGGCCGAGCTGAAGGAACACCCGGAGCTGGAGGGGATGCCCCTGGTGCGCAAGGGCAACCGCCTGTCGGTGATGCCGGTGGCCCCGGAGCACTGGGAGCTGATCCTCGGCCTCGAGTAGCGCGGCGGAAGCAAGGACTTAACGCCAAGACGTATATGGTCTCCTCCCGTATTGCAAGGTTCTGTGTCGTGCCTGACAGGGACAGGAATGCTGCCGTATATCCGGCCTGTTGATGAAGGGCGGAGCGCCTTCCGGCCTTGATGAGAG
>JAQVKR010000363.1 GCA_028694565.1 Gammaproteobacteria bacterium
CTGCTCGGCGTAGGTGACGTCGGTCGGGGTGATCCGGGTTATGCCCTCGGTTTAGGCATGCTCGAACTGCAGGGGAACGCCGAAGGCTATCGACGCCAGGATGGTGAGCTTGTGGGCGGAGTCGATGCCCTCCACATCGAAGGTGGGATCGGCCTCGGCGTAGCCGAACCGCTGGGCCTCGGCCAGCACATCGGCGAACTCGCGCCCCTTGTCGCGCATCTCGGTGAGGATGAAGTTGCCGGTGCCGTTGATGATGCCCGCCAGCCACTCGATGCGGTTGCCCGCCAGCCCCTCGCGGATGGCCTTGATGATGGGAATCCCGCCGGCCACCGCCGCCTCGAACGCCACCACCACGCCCTGCCGGCTGGCCGCGGCGAAGATCTCGTTGCCGTACTTGGCGATCAGCGCCTTGTTGGCGGTGACCACGTGCTTGCCGTTGGCGATGGCGCGCAGCACCAGCTCCCGGGACAGGTCGTAGCCGCCGATGAGCTCCACCACCACGTCGACCCCGGGATCGTCCACCACCTCGTTGGGATCGGTGGTCAGGCGGATGCCGGTGGTATCGCAGAGCCGCGGCTTGTCCAGGCTGCGCGCGGCGGCATGGGAAATCACGATTCCGCGACCGGCGCGCCGGGTAATCTCCCCGGCATTGCGGCGCAGTACGTTGACGGTGCCCCCGCCCACGGTTCCCAGGCCCAGCAGGCCCACTTTCACCGGTTTCACAAACCTCGCTCCTCTTCCTCTGCGCGGACAATGAGCCGCGGTCCGGCCCGGCGTCGCGCCGGGCGCCAAATCTCGGTGCCCGCGCCACCTGTCCCCGGCGGCGGTCCGCCCTGGGCGCGGGCGCGGACGATCACCCCTTCTTGATCAAGTCCCGGATGCCGCGTACCGCCTGCCGGGTACGGTGCTCGTTCTCGATCAGGCTGAAACGCACGTGGTCGTCGCCCCACTCGCCGAAGCCGATGCCGGGCGAGACCGCCACCTTGGCCTCCTTGAGCAGCAGCTTGGAGAACTCCAGCGATCCCATGGCCCGGAACCGCTCGGGAATCTGCGCCCAGACGAACATGGTCGCCTTGGGCCTGTCCACATGCCAGCCCGCCTGCTGCAGGCCGCGGCAAAGGGTGTCGCGGCGGCTCTGGTACATGCCGCGAATCTCGTCCACGCAATCCTGCGGCCCCTCCAGGGCGGCGATGGCGGCCACCTGGATGGGCGTGAACATGCCGTAGTCCAGGTAGGATTTCATCCGCGCCAGGGCCGCGATGAGCGTCGGGTTGCCGCAGCAGAAACCCACCCGCCAGCCGGGCATGTTGTAGGTCTTGGACAGCGAATAGAACTCCACCGCGATATCCTTCGCGCCGGGCACCTGCAGGATCGAGGGCGCCTGGTAGCCGTCGAAGGTGATCTCCGCGTAGGCGATGTCGTGGATGACCCAGATCTGGTGCTCGCGGGCGATGTCGACCACCTTCTGGAAGAACTCCAGCTCCACGCACTGGGTGGTGGGATTCGCCGGGAAGCTGATGATGAGCATCTTCGGCTTCGGCCAGCACTCCCGGATCGCCTTCTCCAGCTCCTCGAAGAAATCCACCCCGGGCACCAGCGGCACGTGCCGGATGTCCGCGCCGGCGATGACGCAGCCGTAGGGATGGATGGGATAGGCCGGGCTCGGCACCAGCACCGCGTCCCCGGGCCCCATGGTGGCCAGGGCCAGGTGTGCCAGCCCCTCCTTGGAGCCGATGGTGACGATGGCCTCGCGCTCCGGGTCGAGCTCCACGTCGTACTTGGTCTTGTACCAGCGGGCGATGGCCCGGCGCAGGCGCGGGATGCCCCGCGACATGGAGTAGCGATGGGTGTCGCGCCGCTGCGCGGCCTCCACCAGCTTGTCGACGATGTGCTGGGGGGTCGGCTGATCGGGGTTGCCCATGCCGAAGTCGATGATATCCTCGCCCCGGGCTCGAGCCTGCGCCTTCAGTTCGTTGACGATGTTGAAGACGTAAGGCGGAAGGCGCTTGATGCGAGGAAATTCGTCCATTGACAGGTTCACCCAGGCGAGGTCGTTGCGGTCAGGAAACGGGGATCCGGCCCAAAGATTTCATCAAATGCCACGGCGAAGCACAGCGACCCGCGGTCCGGACGGAGGCTCCGGCGGATCGTCGACACCGCAATCCGGCGACCCGGCCACTGTGATTCAGATGGCGGACAAATCAGGCTTGGGCGGGAACCGCCCGCACATTGCGAAACTGCTAACATTAATGACGAACCCGCAACCTGTCAATTCAGTCCTTGAACCGGAACAGACCCCAAGACCGTGAAACTGATCCAGCACATAGAAACCGAGGGCAATGTCATCCGGGCCTACGCCGATGGCGAGGCGCGCATCAACGAGTCCGCCTACCGCGAGAGCCTGATCGTGACCCCGGATCGGCTCATCACCGGCTGGCCGGCCGCCGAGGGGACGCCGCTGGCCGCGGAACACCTGGCCCCGCTGCTGGAACTGGGGGTGGACATCGTCGTCATCGGCACCGGGCGGCGGCTGCGCTTCCCCGCCCCCGAGGCCCTGGCGCTGCTCGGCGGGCACGGCATCGGCGCGGAGGTCATGGATACGGCCGCGGCCTGCCGCACCTTCGCGGTGCTCGCCTCCGAGGGGCGCCGCGTCGCCGCGGCCCTGGTGCTGGGCTGATGCCGGGCGGAAACTGACAATCGCCGACCCTCGCCCCCCATTCCCGCGGTTGATCCCGCCCGCCGCGCCCCCATACTGATCACTCCCCGGTGCCCCGGCCAGCCACGGAGCGGCGCGGCCTGGAGCGTTCCGCCCGCCCGGGGCACTCACCACGACCGGACCGGCGGTCCTTCCGCGCCGGGCCGGCCGCCACCCGCTCCACGGCCCGCGCGGCGGCGACGCGGACCGCGGGCGGCACCGGACCGACGCACACAGCTGATTGCGAGGAGCCCATGAACACCATCCCCACCATCGTCGACGCCACCCTGGACCACTTCAACGACCTGCTGGAAATTTCCAGGGAAGTTCCGGTGGTGGTGGATTTCTGGGCCGAGTGGTGCGGCCCGTGCAAGTCGCTGATGCCCATCCTCACGAAGCTGGCCGAGGAGTACCAGGGCAAGTTCATCCTGGCCAAGGCGAACATCGACGCCCAGCAGGAACTGGCCATGGAGTTCGGCGTGCGCAGCGTCCCCACGGTGATCCTGTTCCGCCACGGCAAGCCCGTGGATCAGTTCATGGGCGCCCAGCCGGAAGCGGAGGTCCGCCGCTTCATCGACGCCCACCTGTCACGGCCCGCCGACGCCCGCATCCAGGCCGCCCGCGAATCCCTGGAGCGGCATGACGTGGAGTCGGCCCTGGAGCAGGCGCGGACCGCGGTGGCCGAGGACGAGGCCTACACGCCCGCCCAGCTGGTGCTGATCGAAGCGCTGCTGACGGCGGGAAAGGTGGAGGACGCGGGGGCCCGGCTCGATCAGTTGCCGGTGGACATGCTGGCCGACCCGGCGGTTGGACGGCTGCGCGCCCTGCGGCTGTTCGCCGAGGCCGCCGCGGACGCCCCGGAACAGGCGGCGCTGGAGCGGGCCGTGGCCG
>JAQVKR010000364.1 GCA_028694565.1 Gammaproteobacteria bacterium
AGTCCACAGGGCTGAATAATCGGGGAACCCGGACAGTTTGCCAGGCTCAGAACCCCGGTTTCTGGGGTTATGCATGGCGTGACGATGTCCGGCAGCGATTTTCATTTTTGTTCAGCGTTTCCTTAAATGTTTCCAAGTCCTGTGAGTCCTGAATAATCCTGACAATCCTGTTAATCCGGTCTATTAACGGCCTTTTCATGTCCAGGTGAGTGCGATGAGAAAACCGAAACTGGCGGTATGGAAGTTCTCCTCCTGCGACGGCTGCCAGCTGAGCCTGCTCGACTGCGAGGACGAGCTGCTGGAGGTGGCCGGCGCGGTGGACATCGCCTACTTCCTGGAGGCCACCCGGGCCCGGCTGCGCGGGCCCTACGACCTGTCCCTGGTGGAGGGCTCCATCACCACCCCGGAGGAGGCCGAGCGCATCCGCAAGGTGCGCCGCCAGTCGCGCTTCCTGGTGACCATCGGCGCCTGCGCCACGTCCGGCGGCATCCAGGCGCTGCGCAACTTCGCCGACGTGGACGCCTTTGCCCGCGCCGTCTACGCCCACCCGGAGTACCTGGATACCCTGGCCACCGCCACCGCCATCCAGGACCACGTGGCGGTGGACTTCGAGCTGCGCGGCTGCCCGGTCAACAAGCACCAGCTGCTGGAGGTGGTGAACGCCACCCTCAACGGACGCCGCCCCAACATCCCCGACCACAGCCAGTGCGTGGAGTGCAAGCGCCACGGCACCGTCTGCGTGCTGGTGGCCCACGGCACGCCCTGCCTGGGGCCGGTGACCCAGGCCGGCTGCGGCAACCTCTGTCCCGCCTGCAACCGCGGCTGCTACGGCTGCTTCGGCCCCAAGGAGTCGCCCAACACCGCCGCCCTGAGCGCGAAGCTCGGTGCGGAGGGGCTCGACGGCCGCGCCATCGGCCGCCTCTACAGCACCTTCAACGCCAACGCACCGGCCTTCCGTGAAGAGAGCCAGAAGCATGAGTGAGCGCAGCGGCACCCGGACCATCAAGGTGGACGCCCTGGCGCGGGTGGAGGGCGAGGGCGCCCTCTACCTGCGGGTGAAGGACGGCGCCATCAGGGATCTCAAGTTCCGCATCTTCGAGCCCCCGCGCTTCTTCGAGGCGCTGCTCGCCGGGCGCGGCTACGCCGAGGCGCCGGACATCACCGCCCGCATCTGCGGCATCTGCCCGGTGGCCTACATCCTCAGCGCCAGCCACGCCATGGAGCAGGCCCTCGGCATCCGCGTGACCGGGCCGCTGCGGGACCTGCGCCGGCTGCTCTACTGCGGCGAGTGGATCGAGAGCCACGTGCTCCACGCCGCCATGCTCCACGCGCCGGACTTCCTCGGCCTGGACGACGCCCTGCAGATCGCCCAGCGGGATCCGCAGCTGGTGCGCACGGCGCTGCGGCTGAAGAAGCTCGGCAACACGATCCTCGAGGTGGTGGGCGGCCGCGCCGTGCACCCGGTGAACACCCGCGTGGGCGGCTTCTACCGGGCGCCGGGCCGGGCGCGCGTCCGGGCGCTGGCGCCGGAGCTGGAGTGGGCGCTGGAAGCCTCGGCGACCCTCCTGCGCGCCTTCGCCGGCTTCGACTTTCCCGACTACACCCACGACTACACCTGCGTCTCCCTGCGCCACCCCGACGAGTACGCCATCACCGAGGGGCGGCTGGTCTCCAACCGCGGCATGGACATCGCCATCGACGCGTTCCTCGATCATTTCGGGGAGGAGCACGTGGCCCACTCCAATGCCCTGCACGGCTACCTGGGCGCGGGCGAGCCCTACCTGGTGGGCCCCATCGCCCGCTACAACAACAACTTCGACCAGCTCACGCCGCTGGCGCAGGGTGCGGCCCGCGAGGCCGGCCTTGGCCCGGTGGTGAACAACCCCTACCAGAGCCTGCTGGTGCGGCTGGTGGAGACCCTCTACGCCTGCGAGGAGGCGCTGCGGCTGGTGCGCGCCTACGAGGAGCCGGACGCCGCCTGCGTGGAGGCGGCGCCCCGGGCGGGCGTGGGCCACGGCTGCACCGAGGCCCCGCGCGGCATCTGCTACCACCGCTACGCCCTGGACGAGGCGGGGCACATCCTCGAGGCGCGCATCGTCCCGCCCACCTCCCAGAACCAGAAGCAGATCGAGGACGACTTGCGCGGGGTGGTGGAGCGGAACCTGGCGCTGCCCGACGAGCAGCTCAAGCTGCGCTGCGAGCAGACCATCCGCAACTACGATCCCTGCATCTCCTGCGCCACCCACTTCCTCGAACTCACCGTCGACCGTGAGTAGCGGTTCGCGCCAACCCGGCCTCCTGATCGGGATCGGCACCGACTACCGGGGCGACGACCAGGCCGGCCTGGAGGTGGCGCGACGGCTCCGGGGCCGCACGGCGGGGGTGGAGGTGCGGGAGTTCTCCGGCGACGGCGCGGTGCTGCTGGAATCCTGGGCGGGGCACGACCGGGTCATCCTGGTGGATGTCTGCCGTTCCGGCGCCCCGGCCGGCACCCTTCACCACTGGCGCCTGCCGGGCGATTCCCTCCCCGCCGCCCTGCGCCTCGGCTCCAGCCATGCCTTCGGGCTGGCCGAGGCTCTCGCCCTGGCCGGAACCCTCGGCCGCCTGCCGGTGCGGCTCGATCTCCATGCCATCGAGGGGGCGCGCTTCGGCCTGGGCGAGGCCATGTCGCCCGCCGTGGAGCGGGCGGTGGAGGCGCTGGTGGCGCAGCTGACGGCGCAGTTGGAACAGGCGGAAGGATAGTCGCCCCGGGAGCGGGTCTTGTTCGGTTCCGGGTGGCTGTTGCCGGGCCTTCCCCGGACTCAGGCCGGGTTGTGGGGCCTTGAAAAGGGCGGGTTCGACGCCATATCGCTCATGGAACGGATTGCTGGAGTACCCGCATGAGCGACTCGACCCACATCGTCTGCCCCCATTGCGGGGCGGTGAACCGCATCCCCTCCAGCCGCCTCGCGGATCAGCCCCGCTGCGGCAAGTGCCGCGGTCCCCTGTTCGCCGCCCGCCCCGTGGCGCTCACCGCGGAGAACTTCCAGCGCCATATCGGGCGCAGCGACATCCCGGTGCTGGTGGATTTCTGGGCCCCCTGGTGCGGGCCCTGCAAGATGATGGCGCCGGCGTTCGAGGAGGCTGCGCGGCAGCTTGAGCCCCGGGTCCGCCTGGCCAAGGTGGATACGGAGGCCGAGCAGGCCCTCGGCGCGCGGTTCAACATCCGCAGCATCCCCACCCTGGCCCTGTTCCGCGCGGGGCGGGAGGTGGCCCGCCAGCCCGGCGCCATGGGCGCGGCGGACATCGTGCGCTGGGTTCAGTCGCGGCTCTGATGTGGGTGTGGGACGGATCCTTCATAACGCCAAGGCGCGAAGCCGCCAAGGCGCAAAGAAGGCCATTGACTGCAGGGTTGCAGGGGACGGGGGCCTGGCCGTTGTCGGGTCATCCTTGGCGCGCTTTGCGTCTTGTCGAGGGACAGATAAACCACTCCCGCACAAGACTCCGGTGTTCAGCCGCCGACGAGGATGAGGTGCAGGTGGCGGGGTCCGTGGGCGCCGAGCTGCAGGGTCTGCTCGATGTCGGCGGTGCGGG
>JAQVKR010000365.1 GCA_028694565.1 Gammaproteobacteria bacterium
AAGGGTGTAATGGGAGGGGTTCATGCCGTCGCGGGTGATTTGACGCAAAGGTGTGGTACTTGCCGCACTCGTGTGGCCCGGCGGCTTCGCGCGGCGTGCCGTGGCGGTCCGGAGTGGTGGGCCGGTGGCTGTCCGCGGGGCTCCGGCGGGTGCGGGCCGCGCCCTCCCTGGCGCGTCCGGCGTTCCCTGCCGCCCCGCTGAACCGGTCAGAACCGGGCCGACACGCCGACCGTGTAGGTGCGTCCGGGGTTCACCACGATGGAGACGTCCTCCATGTCGAAGATCCCGTCCGGCACCCCGCCGGTGCCGGGGCTGGCGCCGTCGGAGCTGCCCCGGGCCGTGTTCCAGTAGTCCGCATCGAAGAGGTTGTCCACCCGGGCGAAGACGCTCCAGGTCTGGTTCTCCCCGAAGCTGCGCTCGTAGGTCGCCAGGAGGTTGAACACGGCGTGGCCGTCCACCTCGTTCCAGTTCAGCTCGTCGGCGTAGTAGGAGGAGCTGG
This sequence comes from Gammaproteobacteria bacterium, assembly GCA_028694565.1. Lineage (GTDB taxonomy): Bacteria > Pseudomonadota > Gammaproteobacteria > DSM-26407 > DSM-26407 > Thioalbus. The sequence continues at coordinate 500 of JAQVKR010000365.1, forward strand.
CGTCGATCTCGCCGGTGAGGGTCAGGTATGGGGCGGCGCGCCAGTTCAGCCCCACGTTGAGGTGGTGCGCCGGCGTGCGGGGAATGTCGTTGCCCTCGAGATCGTAGGACTCCAGGCAGTACTGGTTTTCGGTGTCGTACTCGCCCGGATCGCAGACGCCGTCGGCGTTGCCGCCCGTGGTGGGATCGAAGAAGCCGTTGCGGCCGTAGCGGTTGCCCAGCAGCAGGTTGAAGTTGTCGTACTGGGTGAAGAAGGCGTCCAGGAAGGAGTAGGAGATGTTGATCCAGAACGGCTTCGCCGAATCGCTGCGCAGGACCAGCTCCAGGCCCCGGCTGCGCATGCCGCCGATGTTCTCGTAGCGCAGCGGCTCCCCGTCCGGATCGACCACGCCGTACTGGCCGGCGGAGGACATGATGTAGTCCTCCCGGTCGATCTGGAAGATGGCCGTGTCGAGGTCCCAGTTGATGCCGAAGGCGCTGAAGGTGCGGCGCAGGCCGAGCTCCAGGTTGAGCGCCTGCTCGGGATCGAGGTCGGGGTTGTTCTCCACGTTGCCGTCGGGGTTGGTGCTGCCGGCGAAGAGCTGCTCCACGGAGGGGGCGCGGAAGCCGGTGGAGGCGTTGGCGTAGAGGTCCGTGGTGTCGTTGAGGGCGTAGTTGCCGCCCAGGCGCCAGGAGGTGACGTTGAACTGCCGGCTCAGCTCCAGATCGCTGAGGTTGTCGCTGTAGTCCAGGGCGATGTGGTCGTAGCGGCCGTTGAGGGTCACCACCAGCGGGTCGGTCACCCGGAACTTGAGCTCGCCGTAGACCGCCTGGATGTTCTCCTCGGTCTCGCCGTCCTCGTTCACCACGCCGGCCACGGCGGCGGGATAGCTGCTGAAGCGGGAGTACTTGTAGGTGGTGATGTTCTCGTTGAGCTGCTCGTAGGTGTTGGCGCGCAGGTCCAGGGCCGCCAGCCAGGCCAGCTTCTCGCCGGCCTGCCGCAGCTCCGCCTTGATGCCGCGCTGCACCTGGTGGTAGTCGGTGGCGGTGGCGTAGGCGTCCGGGTCGCTGATCAGGGTCCCGTCCATGTAGTAGTAGCCGTTGATGGGCTTGCTGACGAAGGCGGTGTCGTCGCTGAACTGGTAGGCGTTCAGCAGCAGGTTGCTCCTGTCGCCCATGTCCCGGGAGTAGGTGAGGAAGTACTTGGAGAGGTCCACCTCGTACATGCGGGTGTAGTCGTCGTTCTCGATCCACGTGCTCTTCGGATCCAGCCGCGCGGCGGTGATGCCGTCCACGGTGCCGTGACTGTCCTTGGACCGCTCCGAGCGCTCGAAGCCGAAGGTGAGATCGCTGACATCGTCGATGTAGTACTGCAGCTTGCCGTTGAGGTAGTCGGACTGGGAGTCGGAGTCCTTGTAGTACCCGTCCGTCTGGCGCCGCGAGACCTGGACGTGTCCCGACGCCTTCTCGCCGGCGAAGCCGGCCCGCCCCATGTACTTCCGGAAGCCGAAGCTGCCCGCCTCCACCCCGGCCGTGTAGCCGGCCTGCTTGGCGCCGCGCTTGGTGGTGATGATCACCGCGCCGGACAGCGCGTCGTCGCCGAACAGGTAGGAGGCGCCGCCCTTCACCACCTTGATGGACTCGATGTTGTCGAGATCGATGTTGACCCGGCCGGTGCGCTCGAACACCGGCACGCCGTCGATGACCACCGCCACGCCGGGCTTCTCCCCCATGTAGCGCTGGTTCTCCACGCCGCGGATGTGGATCTTCAGCTGATCGCCGCTGTCGAACTCCGTGGTGAGGCCGGGAATCGACTGCAGCATCTGGTGGATGTTCTCGACGTGGGACTTGTCCACATCCTCGCCGGAGATGACGGCGATGTTGGAGGGCTCCTCGCGCTTGGCCTCGAAGCGGTCGTCGATGGTGGTGGACTCCACGGAAATCAGGCCCAGGTCCTCGGCGAGGACGGTGGCCGGAGTGGCGATGGAGAGTGCCGCGGCAACGGCCACGGCGAGCCCCCGGCGGCAGGCGGCCGGGTGGATTGAAGCTGTCGTCATTGGGTGTTGCCCCCCGAGTTGGTGTGCGCCAATAGATTGATATTTGTCTGTTTTTTTAGGTGCTTCGGTAATTCGCCCGACAGGGGGGTGTAGAACCGGGAAGCCTTGGAGCAAAGAGCGGGCCAATCCCGCGATAACGGTTATCAATGGGTTACAGGGGCTGGAGGGGGCGCATCGGGTGAGTTGCCGCAGCGGGGGGTGGCAAATGCCACACGTTGCAGGCCGGGCCCGCGCTTTCAGCTTCGATTCAGGGCGCCGCCCTAGACTGGCCCCCGGGTTGGAGATCTCCGGAGGTCCGGTTCATGTGCGAAGCTGAAATCAACATCCGCAATCGGTCGGTGCGCGCCGCGCTCCCCGGCCGCGGACATGCCTGAGGCGGTGGCTTCATGAACACCACCGCGACATGCGCAAGCGCGGCCCGGGTGCGGGTCTGGGATCTGCCGCTGCGGCTGTTCCACTGGCTCTTCGCCGCGGCCTTCGCGACCGCCTGGCTCACCCGGGACGACCGCCTGCTCCACGTCCATGTCTTCGCCGGCTACCTGCTGGCGGGGCTGGTGCTGTTCCGCCTGGCCTGGGGTCTGGTGGGCGGCCGTCACAGCCGGTTCCGCGACTTCGCCTGCGGCCCGCGCGCCGCGCTCGGCTACCTGCGCGAGCTGTTGGCGGGTGAGGCGCCGCGCAGGCTGGGCCACAACCCGGCGGGAAGCTGGGCCATCTTCGGCCTGCTGGGGCTGGGCTTCGGCCTGGGCCTCAGTGGACTGCTGACCCTGGGGGGCGAGGAGGGGCATGGTCCCCTGGCCGGCTGGATCGGGTTCGCCGCCGGCGAGCGTTGGCACCAGGTCCACGAGTTCCTGGCCTGGGCCATGCTCGCCCTGGTGGCCGCGCACCTGCTCGGCGTGGCGGCGGAGAGCCTGCTGCACCGGGAGAACCTGGCGGCGGCCATGCTCCACGGCCGCAAGCGGCGGCAGGGCGATGCGGCCGATGCGCCCGCCCTGCGCCCGGTCGCGCTGGCCAT
>JAQVKR010000013.1 GCA_028694565.1 Gammaproteobacteria bacterium
TCTGGGTCTGGTGTCGCTGCTGGATACGACGCGACGACTCCAGAGTCTTTCATGAACCGCCGTATGCGGAACCGCACGTACGGTGGTGTGAGAGGACGGCGGGGGTGACCCCGCCTCCTACTCGATCGGCCAATGCCTCGATGGGCATGCGCCGTGCCGTGTTCAGACGCCCTGCGGTCGGGTTTCCAACGCAAAGACGCAAAGACGCAAAACGCAAAGAGTGAGTATGGGTAAGAACACGGATACGGGTCCGATGCCACGTTGTGCGACAACCCATGCACCACCTGGATCAGGCCTTGAATGTCTTTGCGCCTTGGCGTCTTTGGCGTTGACAGGGCGACCCCGACCGTCGGGTCGCGTCTCAGCCGATCCCCAGCTGATCCCAGATGGCGTCCACCCGCGCCTTCACCGCCGGCTCCATGGCGATGGGGCGGCCCCACTCGCGGCTGGTTTCGCCGGGCCACTTGTTGGTGGCGTCGAAGCCGATCTTGGAGCCCAGCCCCGAGACCGGCGAGGCGAAGTCGAGATAGTCGATGGGGGTGTTCTCGATGATGACGGTGTCACGGGCCGGGTCCATGCGGGTGGTCATGGCCCAGATGACGTCCCGCCAGTCGCGGGCGTCGATGTCCTCGTCGGTGACCACGACGAACTTGGTGTACATGAACTGGCGCAGGAACGACCACACGCCGAGCATCACCCGCTTGGCGTGGCCCGGGTACTGCTTCTTCATGGTCACCACCGCCATGCGGTAGGAGCAGCCCTCCGGCGGCAGGTAGAAGTCGGTGATCTCCGGGAACTGCTTCTGCAGGATGGGCACGAACACCTCGTTCAGGGCCACGCCGAGAATCGCCGGCTCGTCCGGGGGGCGGCCGGTGTAGGTGCTGTGGTAGATGGGATCCTGGCGGTGGGTGATGCGCTCCACCGTCAGCACCGGGAAGCGGTCCACCTCGTTGTAGTAGCCGGTATGGTCGCCGAAGGGACCCTCGTCGGCCTCCTCCCCGGGGTGGATGAAACCCTCCAGCACGTACTCGGCGCCGGCCGGCACCTGCAACTCCGAGGTCCGGCACTGCACCAGCTCGGTCTTGCTGCCGCGCAGCAGGCCGGCGAAGGCGTACTCGGAGAGGGTGTCGGGCACCGGCGTCACCGCCGCCAGGATGGTGGCCGGATCGGCGCCCAGCGCCACCGCCACGGGGAACGGCTCGCCGGGGCGGGCCTCCCGCCACTCGCGGTAGTCGAGCGCGCCGCCGCGGTGGGAGAGCCAGCGCATGATCACCTTGTTGCGGCCGATGACCTGCTGGCGGTAGATGCCCAGGTTCTGGCGGCTCTTGTGGGGTCCGCGGGTGACCACCAGGCCCCAGGTGATGAGCGGTCCGGCGTCGCCGGGCCAGCAGGTCTGCACCGGCAGCGCGCCGAGGTCCACCTCGCCGCCCCCCAGCACCACCTCCTGGCAGGCGGCCTTGCCGACCACCTTCGGGGCCATGTTCAGCACCTGGCGGAAGATGGGCAGCTTGTCCCAGGCGTCCTTCATGCCCCGTGGCGGCTCCGGCTCCTTCAGCAGGGCCAGCAGCCGGCCCACCTCGCGCAACGCCTCCACCGAGTCCTGTCCCATCCCCAGCGCTACCCGGCGGGGAGTGCCGAACAGGTTGCCCAGTACCGGGACGCTGTGCCCCGTGGGCCGCTCGAACAGGAGGGCGGGGCCGGCGCGCCGCAGGGTGCGGTCGCAGATCTCGGTCATCTCCAGGCGCGGGTCCACCTCCACGTTCACGCGCCGGAGCTCGCCGAGGGCTTCGAGCTGGGCGATGAAGTCGCGCAGATCCTTGTATTGCATCGGGCGGGTCTCCCGTTGACCGGCCGCCGCCGGTGGTTTGGCCAGGGTTTGGTTCCGTAGTGTACTGCAGCGCATCCGCCGGCACATGGGCGGCGGCATCCGCGCCGGCACCGGCGTGGTTGGCGCCTTTCAGGGCGGTGGCCGGAGATGGGGGCGGCGCGGGCGGGACGCTTCCGGGGCGATCGCGCCGGGCGGGGATGTGCCGGGCGCATCCGGATGGTGGCGCCCCGCGACTGAATGCGGGGCGCGCGCAGCGGGGCGGCTGGCGCTGCCCGCGATAGGCCGACCCTCCCTCCGCGGGGGGGAGGGCCGGGGGGTCGGGCGCGGCCTCAGCCGGCCCGCTTCATCGACTCGAAGAACTCGGAGTTGGTCTTGGTCTGCTTGAGCTTGTCGATGAGGAACTCCATGGCCGCCAGCTCGTCCATGGGGTGGAGCAGCTTGCGCAGGATCCACATCTTCTGCAGCTCCTCGGGCGAGGTGAGCAGCTCCTCGCGGCGGGTGCCGGAGCGGTTGATGTTGATGGCCGGAAAGACCCGCTTCTCGGCGATGCGCCGGTCCAGGTGCAGCTCGTTGTTGCCGGTGCCCTTGAATTCCTCGTAGATCACCTCGTCCATCTTGGATCCGGTGTCCACCAGGGCGGTGGCGATGATGCTGAGCGAGCCGCCCTCCTCGATGTTGCGCGCCGCGCCGAAGAAGCGCTTGGGCCGCTGCAGGGCGTTGGCGTCGACGCCGCCGGTGAGCACCTTGCCGGAGGAGGGCACCACGGTGTTGTAGGCGCGCGCCAGGCGGGTGATGGAGTCGAGCAGGATCACCACGTCGCGCTTGTGCTCCACCAGCCGCTTGGCCTTCTCGATGACCATCTCGGCCACCTGGACGTGGCGGGCGGCGGGCTCGTCGAAGGTGCTTGAAACCACCTCGCCGCGGACCGAGCGCTGCATCTCGGTCACCTCCTCGGGGCGCTCGTCGATGAGCAGCACGATGAGGTAGCACTCGGGGTGGTTGGCGGCGATGCTCTGGGCGATGTGCTGCAGGATCATCGTCTTGCCGGCCTTGGGCGGGGAGACGATGAGGCCGCGCTGGCCCTTGCCGATGGGCGCCACCAGGTCGATGACCCGGGCGGTGATGTCCTCGGTGCTGCCGTTGCCGCGCTCCATGACCAGCCGGTCGCGGGCGAACAGCGGGGTCAGGTTCTCGAACACCACCTTGTTCTTGGCGTTCTCCGGCGGCTCGAAGTTGATCTTGTTCACCTTCAGCAGGGCGAAGTAGCGCTCGCCCTCCTTGGGCGGCCGGATCTTGCCCTCGATGGTGTCGCCGGTGCGCAGGTTGAAGCGCCGGATCTGGCTGGGGGAGACGTAGATGTCGTCCGGCCCGGCCAGGTAGGAGGCGTCGGCGGAGCGGAGGAAGCCGAAGCCGTCCTGGAGAATCTCCAGCACGCCGTCGCCGTAGATGTCCTCCCCGTTCTTGGCGTGGGCCTTCAGGATGGAGAAGATCACATCCTGTTTGCGGGAACGGGATGCCCCCTCGAGCCCCATCGACTCGGCAATGGCGATGATGTCCGTGGCGGACTTCTTCTTCAGTTCGGTCAGGTTCATGGGTGTGTCAATGTGTCGCGTTTGTATTGTGTGTGCACCGGAGGGATGCGATGGATACGCAGAGGGCGTACCGCGGACGGTTTGGGGACGTCGGCTCGGCTTGATCGGGGGGTGGCGGTCGTTCTGCGGTGAGCGGCCGGTTGTCCGGCGGCGTGGTTAAGTTAGCAGGTCGGCCCGGTGGCGTCCAGACTTTTGGGAACGGGACCCCGTCCGGCATTCGGGCGACCGGGGCGGCGACTGGGAGAAGGGGCCGCCCCGGCGCGGGATTCCGGTCTACAGGTTGCTGTCCAGGAAGGCGGCGAGCTGGGACTTGGAGACCGCTCCCACCTTGGTCGCCTCCACGTTCCCTTCCTTGAACAGCATCAGGGTGGGAATGCCGCGGATGCCGTACTTGGGCGGAGTGCCCGGATTCTCGTCGATGTTGAGCTTGGCCACTTTGACCTTGCCGTTGTACTCGTCGGCAATCTCGTCGAGGATGGGGGCGATCATCTTGCAGGGACCGCACCAGTCGGCCCAGAAGTCCACGATAACGGCACCGTCGGCCTTGAGCACCTCCTGCTCGAAGGTGGTGTCCGTTACGTGCACGATTTTGTCGCTCATGGTTCGCTTTGCCTCCGGGGAAAAGGACGTGCAGCGCCCCCAACGGCGGTTCGTGTGTGCAATGGGGACTGCGGCAAGTTGCGGGACTCGCTCCATTTGAGCTGAATACGGGGCGATTTTCAAGTCCGCGCCTTCCCGCCATGCTCCGCTTTCCGCGGTTGCTCTGCTATGCTTGGCGCGCATGAATGCAGAGACATCGACCAGCACCACCTCCTTCGCCTCCCTGGACCTGCCGGATCCGGTCATCCGCGGCCTCGACGAGGCGGGTTTCACCCACTGCACGCCCATCCAGGCCGCCACCCTGCCGCACCTGCTGAAGGGCGAGGACGTGGCCGGGCAGGCCCAGACCGGCACCGGCAAGACGGCCGCGTTCCTGGTGGCGGCCTTCAACCATATTCTCCGCCACCCGCCCGATCCCCAGCGCCGGCCCAACCAGCCCCTGGCCATCATGGTCGCCCCCACCCGCGAGCTGGCGGTGCAGATCCACAAGGACGCCGAGCAGCTGGGCGGCCACACCGGCCTGCGCATGGGGGTGGTCTACGGCGGTGCCGGCTACGACACCCAGCGCGCCATGCTCGTGGAGGGGGTCGATGTGCTCATCGGCACGCCGGGCCGCCTCATCGACTACTTCAAGCAGAAGGTCTACGACCTGAAGGCGATCCAGGTGATGGTGCTGGACGAGGCCGACCGGATGTTCGACCTCGGGTTCATCAACGACATCCGCTACCTCATGCGCCGCATGCCGCCCCCCGAGCAGCGGCTCAACATGCTCTTTTCCGCCACCTTGTCGTTCCGGGTGCTGGAGCTCGCCTACGAGCACATGAACAACGCCGCGACGGTGCGGGTGGAGCCGGACAAGGTGACCGCCGACAAGGTCACCCAGGTGGTCTACCATCCCGCCAACGACGAGAAGATCCCGCTGCTGCTGGGGCTGCTCAAGCACATGGACCCCCGCCGCAGCATCGTGTTCGTCAACACCAAGCGCGTCGCCGATCGGGTCTACGCCTACCTGGAGGGCAACGGCATCCGCGCCGCGGTGCTCTCCGGCGACGTGCCCCAGCGCAAGCGCCTCAAGCTGCTGGCGGAATTCCAGGCCGGCGAGCTGCCGGTGCTGGTGGCCACCGACGTGGCCGCCCGCGGCCTGCACATCCCCGATGTCAGCCACGTGTTCAACTTCGACCTGCCCCAGGACGCCGAGGACTACGTCCACCGCATCGGCCGCACGGCGCGCGCCGGGGCCAGCGGCGACGCGGTGAGCTTCGCCTGCGAGGACTACGCCTTCTCCCTGCCCGAGATCGAGGCCTACATCGGCCACCGCATTCCCGCGGGCGCCCTGTCCGAGGATCTCCTGATCAAGCCCGAGCCCCCCATCAAGCTGGAGCGCCGCCCGCGGCTGGATCGCCGCGGGCGCGACGGCGGGGGGCGCCGCGGCGACGGGCGTCGGGGCGAGGGGCGCCGCGGGGAGGGCGGCCGGGGCGGCAGCCGCCGCGGCGAGTCCTCCGCGCCCGCCCAGGGCCGGCCGGCCAAGGCGGATGGCGGCGCAGAGGGATCGAAGGAGCGGCCGCCGCGCCGCCGGCGCCGGCGCGGCGCCAAGCCCGGTACGGAGCCCGCCCAATGACCGAACCCGCCGCGTCGCGCGGCGGGCCGGCCCCCGAGGCCGGGGCCGAAGTCGGGCAGACCCTGGCCGCCATCGACCTCGGCTCCAACAGCTTCCACCTCCTTATCGCCCGCGAGACCGACGGCGTCCTGCAGGTGCTCGATCGCCTGCGCGAGATGGTCCAGCTCGGCGCCGGTCTCGACGCCCGGCGCAACCTCACCCCCGTGGCCATGGAGCGGGGCCTGGCATGCCTGGAACGCTTCGGCCAGCGCCTGCGCGGAATGTCTCCCGGGACGGTGCGGGCGGTGGGGACCAACACCCTGCGCATGGCCCACAACGGGGGGCAGTTCATCGGCGCCGCCCAGCGCGCCCTCGGGCACCCCATCGAGGTGATCGCCGGGCGCGAGGAGGCGCGGCTCATCTACCTGGGAGTGGCCCACTCCCTGGCCGACGACGCCGGCCGGCGGCTGGTGATGGACATCGGCGGCGGCAGCACGGAGTTCATCATCGGCGAGCGGTTCGAGACGGCCGAGACCGAGAGCCTGCACATGGGCTGCGTGAGCTACACGCTGACCCACTTCGCCGATGACGCCCTCAGCCGGGCCAACCTGGACCGGGCCGTGCTGGCCGCCCGCCAGGAGCTGCAGGCCATCGAGCAGGGCTATCGCCGCCTGGGCTGGGAGAGCGTCGCGGGCGCCTCGGGCACCATCCGCTCCATCCAGGAGGTGGTGCTCGCCAACGGCTGGAGCGATGACGGCATCACCCTGGCGTCGCTGAAGAAGCTGCGCAAGGCGCTCCTCGCCCAGGAGGCGGTGAGCCGCCTCCGGCTGGAGGGGCTGCGTCCCGACCGCGCCGGCATTTTTCCCGGTGGATTCGCCATTCTGCTCGCCGCCTTCGAGTCCCTCGGCATCGAGCGCATGCGGGTCTCCGACGGGGCGCTGCGGGAGGGGCTGCTGTTCGATCTGGCCGGGCGCATCCGCCACGAGGACGTGCGCGACCGGACCATCGGCGCCCTGGGCCGGCGCCTGGGGGTGGACGAGAGCCAGGCCGCCCGGGTCGAGTCCGCCGCCCTGGCCGGCCTGGAGCAGGTGCGGGCGGCGTGGAAGCTGCGCTGCCCGGAGCTGGCGGACCTGCTGCGCTGGGGCGCGCGGCTGCACGAGGTGGGCCTGGTGGTGGCCCACAACCAGTTCCACAAGCACGGCGCCTACCTGGTGGCCAACGCCGACCTGCCCGGATTCTCGCGCCAGGAGCAGCAGCTGCTGGCGGCGATGGTGCGCGGCCACCGGCGCAAGTTTCCCGTGGCCGTGTTCCAGCACCTGGCCGCCGGGGAGCGCCGCTGCGCCCTGCGCCTGTGCATCCTCCTGCGCCTGGCCGCGCTGCTGCACCGCAGCCACTCCGAGGTGCCCCTGCCCGATGTCCGGCTGCGCGCCGGGGGCCGCGGCCTGGAGGTGGCGTTCCCGGAGGGCTGGCTCGACGGCCATCCCCTCACCCGCGCCGACCTCGAGCAGGAGGCCGCCTACCTCAGGGCGGCCAGGTACCGGCTGAGTTACCAGTGAGGGGTGAGGAGTAAGGGGTGAGGCGAGCCTCCCCCGTCCAGGGGGAGGGCCTGGGGGCTTGAGGCGCTCAGCTTTCCCGCAGCCAGCCGGCGACGCGCTTGGCGAAGTAGGTGAGGATGCCGTCGGCGCCGGCGCGCTTGATGGACAGCAGCGCCTCCATGGCGCAGGCCCGCTCGTCGAGCCAGCCGTTGCGCGCGGCGGCCATGAGCATGGCGTACTCGCCGCTCACCTGGTAGACGTAGGTGGGCGCCCTGAAGGTCTCCTTCACCCGGCGGACGATGTCCAGGTAGGGCAGCCCCGGCTTCACCATCACCATGTCGGCCCCCTCGTCCAGATCCAGCCCCACCTCGTGCAGGGCCTCGTCGCTGTTGGCCGGATCCATCTGGTAGCTGTACTTGTTGCCGGCGCCCAGGCTGGCGGCCGAGCCCACCGCGTCCCGGAACGGGCCGTAGAAGCTGGAGGCGTACTTGGCCGAGTAGGCCATGATGCGGGTGTGGATGTGCCCGTCGCCCTCCAGCGCGTCGCGGATGGCCCCGATGCGGCCGTCCATCATGTCCGAGGGGGCCACCACGTCGGCGCCGGCCTCGGCGTGGGAGAGCGCCTGGCGCACCAGCACCTCCACGGTCGCGTCGTTGAGGACATAGCCGGTGTCGTCGATGAGGCCGTCCTGCCCGTGGGTGGTGAACGGATCCAGGGCCACGTCGGTCATGACGCCGAGCTGGGGGAACTCCGTCTTCAGGGCCCGCACGGCCCGCTGCGCCAGCCCGTCGGGATTGTAGGCCTCGCGCGCATCGTCGCTCTTGCGCTCGGCGGGCGTGACCGGGAACAGGGCCACCGCCGGCACGCCCAGGGCCACCAGCTCCTCGGCCTCGCGCAGCAGCGCGTCCAGGCTCACCCGCTCGATCCCCGGCATGGAGCCCACCGGTTCCCGCCGGCCGTCGCCCTCGATGACGAACATCGGGTAGATGAGATCGTCGGTGAGGAGGTGGGTCTCGCGCATCAGGCGGCGGGAGAACTCGTCCCGGCGCATGCGGCGCTTGCGCGCCCGGGGGAAGGGGGCCGTGCCCCGGCTGAATTCGCTCACGGTGTGACTCCTGGATACCTGGGTTGTGCCATGGCCGCTCCCCCTTGAGCCGCGTGGCGGCGCTTTCGCCGGGCGTGGAGACGTCCGGCGGCAAATCCCGGAAGAAAGCAGGGAGAGGATTGCGATAGGATACACGATCAGTGATTCCGCCGGGGATGGCGCGCTGCCCGCGGCCGCCCCGTCCGTTACCGTGATTCGCGCATGGATGGAGGGTTTGATTCGATGCTGGAGTATGTCTTCTTTGACGATGGCCTGCGCGAGCGCTTCGAGGGTTTCCTCCAGGAGCGGGGCGTGGAGTACAGCCGTTCGGACGACGAGCTGGGCGGGGTGGTGGCCGTGTCCGAGGATCTCGACGATGCGGTCATGGACGCCATCGACGAGCAGTACGACCAGATCCTGAGTGCCCAGGAGGCGCTGCTCGAGGAGACCGGCGACGCCCTGGAGAAGAATGCCGCCGGCATCCGCATCGAGCTCACCGACGGCCGTCCCTGCATGGTCCGCCTGGAGCCGAAGCTGCTCGGCAAGACCCTGCAGGCCCTGAGTCTCGAGGAGGTGGAGCAGCTGGTGCGCCAGGTGGCCCACTGCGTGGAGCACCCGGACGACTCGCCGCTGTGCCATACGCCGCCGGCCCGGGCCTGACCCGGTGCCAGGAGGATTCAGAACATGAGCCGCGTCACCATCATCGGGACCGGTTTCGCGGCGCTCACCGCCGTGCGCCGCCTGCGATCGCTGGATTCGCAGGCGGAGATCACGGTGATTGCTCCACGGCCCGAGTTCATTTTCCTGCCCAGCCTCATCTGGATCCCCTCGGGCATGCGCCAGCCCGCGGACCTGGTGCTGCCCCTGGAGCGGTTCTTCGCGCGCCACCGGGTCGCCTACCATGCCGGCGAGGCCACGGGGCTGCGCGAGGGCGGGCGGGTGGTGCTCACCAGCGCCGGCGAGGTGGCCAACGACGGACTCATCATCGCCAGCGGCGGCCGCTTCCTGAAGAAGCTGCCGGGCATCGAGCACGCCATCACCCCCTGCGAGGGCATTCCCGCGGCCATGGCCATCCGCGCCCGGCTGGCGGAGCTGGAGGCGGGCGGCACCATCGCCGTGGGCTTCGCCTCCAACCCGAAGGAGCCTTCCGCCATGCGCGGCGGGCCCATGTTCGAGTTCCTGTTCGGGCTGCACGAGCAGCTCACGCGCGACGGGCGCCGCGATCGGTTCCGGCTGGTCTTCTTCAGCCCGGCGGCGGAGCCCGGCAAGCGGCTCGGGCCGCAGGCGGTGAAGCGCCTGCTCAAGGCCATGGAGGAGCGCGGCATCGAGACCCACCTGGGGCACAGGATGGTGCGCTTCGAGGCCGACCGGGTGGTGACCGAGGGCGGGGAGATCCCCGCCGATCTCATCCTGTTCATGCCCGGCATGACCGGCAACCCGTGGCTCGACGCCACCGGGCTGCCCCGCTCGCCGGGTGGCCTGGTGCAGGCCGACGCCCAGTGCCGGGTGCCGGATTTCGAGCGGGTCTACGTGGCCGGCGACGTGGGCAGCTTCCCCGGCCCGGAGTGGATGCCCAAGCAGGCCCACATGGCCGACGAGCAGGCCCGCACCGCGGTCGACAACCTGAAGGCGGAGCTGGACGGCCGGGCGCCGGGGGCCACCTTCAAGGTGGAGCTGGCCTGCATCGTCGACTCCCTGGATCGGGGCATGCTGGTGGTGCGCACCCCGAGGCGCAACCTGATGCTGCCGCCCAGCCGGTTCGGCCACTGGGCCAAGCGGGCCATGGAGTGGTGGTACCTGCGCCAGTTCCGGTGAGCGTGGCGTCCTGCCCGGGTTGGGAATGGCCGCCGAGGGCGCGGAGTCCCCGGGGCGGAGGTTGCTCCGGAGCCGGCTTGTCGGCGGCGGTCGGTCCCCGTCGCGCCGGACGGCCATTGAAAGCCGTGCCTTCCGCGCCCCCGTGACCGGACAACGAAGCGAGGTGAAGCCGATGCCGATGTCCTGGATTCGAACCGTTTCCGCGGCCCTGGCGCTGCTGGCGTCCCAGCCGCTGGCCGCCGCCGGGCTCGAAGTGCAGCCGGTCACCGAGGGGGTGTACGCCATCGTCGGCGAAATGGATCAACGCTCGCCGGAGAACCTGGCCAACAACGCCACCTTCGGCCTGGTGGTCACCGCGGCGGGGCTGGTGCTGGTGGATCCCGGCGGCACCCGGGCCGGCGCGGAGCGGATTCACGAGGCCATCCGCACGGTGAGCGATCGCACGGTGGCGCTGGTCATCAACACCGGCGGTCAGGATCACCGTTGGCTGGGCAACGGCTACTGGAAGGCGCAGGGGGCGCGCATCGTCGCCTCCGAGGCGGCGGTGGCCGACCAGCGCGCCCGCGCCCGCGACCAGATCAACGCCCTGTGGCAGCTGGTGGGGGAGGCGGGCCTGCGCGGCACCGAGCCGCTCCACGCCGATGAGACCTTCGGCGAGGCGCTGGATCTCGAACTGGGCGGGGTCCGCTTCGAGCTGCGCCATGCCGGGCCCGCCCACACGCCGGGCGACAGCTTCGTGTGGCTGCCGGATCGGGGCGTGGTCTTCACCGGCGACATCGTCTATGTGGAGCGGATGCTCGGGGTCGGGGCCCAGTCCCACAGCGGCCGCTGGCTGGAGTCCTTCGAGGCGCTGGCGGCCCTGCAGCCGGCCCACGTGGTTCCGGGCCATGGCCACGCCACGGACCTGGCGCGGGCGCGGGCCGATACCTACGACTACCTGCGCTTCCTGCGCGCGGCGGTGCGGGAGCTGCTGGACGCGGGCGGGGGGATGGAGGAGGTGGGCGGCATCGACCAGTCCCGCTTCGACTACCTCGCCGTCTCCGATCAGATCGCCGGCCGCAACGCCCAGCAGGTCTACGCCGAGCTGGAGTTCGAGTGACCCGGGTCATCACGCGCCGCCGGCGCAACCGCATCGTGGCCGGGCTGTTCGCCGCGGCGCTCGGCGTGCTGCCGCTGCAACCGGCGCTGGGCATCATCCTGCTGCTGGTGGCCACCTTCACCACCTTCCTGCTGCTGGACGCCGAGACGGGGAAAGCGGGGCGGGCCGGGGGGGATGGAGCGGCGGGAGCCGCCGGGGGCCCCGGTCCGCTGCGGCCCTACCGCACCTATCGCTGGCGGCGTTGATCCGCCCCGGAGGGCCCGATGGAGGAGTCGGAATACCGTGACGGCTACCGGGCGCTCAACGAGCGTCCCTGCCGGTTCGAGAAGGCGCTGCTGACCCGCTGCGCCGACTGCGCCCACGCCCGGCGCCTGAACCTGGCCGAGCGCGAGGCCGTGGCCTGCGACTCGGAGGCGGGCTGGGGCCGGTGCGCGGAATGGCTCGGCCTGCTGCGCCCGCGGGCCCAGTTCGCCCTGCAGCTGGTCACGGTGGACGGGCCGCTGCCCCACGCCAAGGAGATGCGGATCCAGTGCGGCGGCCTGAAGGGGCTGCAGGCGGTGCTGGACCCGGCGGCGGGGGAGGACCCCCGGGTGACGGACGTCGGCGGGCTGCTGGCGCTCGCCGCGGCGCGCTTCGGAGCCCTGGATTCGGTCCCGTTCGCCGAGGTAATGAAGGCCGTCGCCCGCTTCCAGCTGCGTCGCCGGGGCCGCCGCTGAACGGCCGAATAACCATTGCAATCAGGGGTTTTTCGGCCTCGGCGAGGTTGCAATTCCGGTCGCCACGGCGGTAGAGTCCGCTCCTTCCCCGCCATTGCCACAACAACAATAACGCGGCCGGGATCCCGACCTGAGGAGGACTCCACATGCGGCGCATCCCCGTCTCGCCCTACCTGCTCCTCGTCCTGACCACCCTGTTCTGGTCGGGCAACTTCGTCATCGGGCGGGCCGTGCGGCTGGAGGTCCCCCCCATCGGCCTGGCCTTCTGGCGCTGGGCGCTGGCGCTGGCCATCCTGCTGCCCTTCAGCTGGCGGCTGCTGGTCCGGCACTGGCCGGTGATCCGGGCCCACCTGCCGCTGCTGTCGGTCATGGGGGTCCTCGGGGTCACCAACTTCAACACCTTCGTCTACCTCGGGCTGCAGACCACCACCGCCACCAACGCGGTGCTGCTGCTGTCCACCACCCCGGTCATCATCGTGGGCCTTTCGCGCCTCCTGCACCACGAGCCGGTCCGGCCGCGGCAGCTGCTGGGCATCGTCCTCTCCCTCGGCGGGGTGCTCTCCATCATCGCCCGCGGCGACCCGCAGGCGCTGGCCGGGCTGAGCCTGGCCGCCGGCGATCTCTGGGTGCTGGCCGCGGTCCTGTCCTGGGCGCTCTACTCGGTGCTGCTGCAGCGCCGGCCGGCCGGCCTCGATCCGCTGGCGTTCCTGGTGTTCACCATCGTGGCGGGCGTGGTGACCCTGGCGCCGTTCTACCTGTGGGAAAGCGCGACGGGGGCGGTGGTGCGGCCCAGCCTCGTGACCCTGGCCACGGTGGGGTACGTGGCGGTCTTCGCCTCCATCCTCGCCTTCATCTTCTGGAACCGGGCCGTGGCGGAGGTGGGGCCGAACCGGGCGGGGCAGTTCATCCACCTGATCCCGGTGTTTGGAACCCTGCTCTCGGTGATATTCCTGGACGAGCGCCTGCATGCCTACCACCTGATCGGCATCGTCCTGATCGTGGCCGGCATCCGCCTGACCACCGCGCGACGCTGAAGGGCGGCGGGCTGCCGGCCCGGATTTTCCCGCCGAGATCGCCAGGATCGCCAAGGCGAAAAATGATCAAGGCCTCATGAACGGAGCGTCAGGCATCGTCTTGTGCGAGGGCCGCCGCGGTACAAGAGAGTCAATTCCCTGGTCTTCCTGGCGTTCTTCGCGGCTTGGCGAGAGAGTTGTGAGGCATGGGGGCTCCTAGCGGCTCAGGCGGCCGGTGATCTCCCGCTTGGCCCGTTCGATCTCCCGCGGTTCCATGCCCTCGCTCAGCTCCGCCAGGGCCGGCTTGGCCGCCTCGCTGCCGTTGAGGATGGCCAGTGTCAGCCACTGGAAGGCCGCCACCGGGTCCCGGGGCGCCTCGCGGCCCGCCGCGAGTATCTGCCCCAGGGCATACTGGGCCGGCCCCAGGCCCTGTTCCGCGGCGCGCTGGTACCACCCCAGCATGGCGGCGCTGTCGCGGGCGACGCCGTAGCGGCCCCAGCGATACATGGCCGCCACGGTGTACTGGGCGCTCGCCAGCCCCAGCTCCGCGGCGCGCAGGTACCAGTGCCCCGCCATCCGGTCATCCTGCCGCACCCCGAAGCCGTTGGCGTGCAGCCAGGCCAGCACCGACTGCGCCGGTGCCAGGTCCTGCCCGGCGGCACGGCCGATCCACTCCGCCGCCAGCACGTAGTTCAACGGCACCCCCTCGCCGTTGGCGTAGTGCATGCCGAGCCGGAACTGGGATCGCGCATCGCCGGCCGCGGCCGCGTCGCGCAGGGTTTCCAGGTCGCCCGACGCGGTTTCTTCCGGTTGAGAATTGTGGTTGATCTCGCTCATCTTTTCGGCCATTTTCCCGTCCATGCAGGCTCCCCATCCTAGCAGAGGCGCGGACATCGTGGGACAATACCGCCCGGTCCGGGCACGATCGGGGTTTGTCAGCAGGGACTGTATGGGTATATGATGAAATGCTGCATTGCGTCAGAGCCCTTTTTCACCAGCCAGAGAGAGTCGGTCCGAACCGGTGAGTGACGATACAGACCGCAAGGTGGTGGCCATCTACCCCGGCACCTTCGATCCCATCACCAACGGCCATGCCGACCTGGTCTTGCGGGCGGTGCGGCTGTTCGACCGGGTGGTCGTGGCGGTTGCCGCGAGTGGCTCGAAGCGCCCCACGTTCACCCTCGATGAACGCGTCCGGCTCGCCCGCGAGGCGCTCGACGGCCTCGACGGCCGGGTGGAGGTGGTGGGTTTCGACAGCCTCCTGGCCGATTTCGTGGACGTCGTGGGTGCGCATGTCATCCTGCGCGGCCTGCGGGCGGTGTCGGACTTCGAGTACGAGTTCCAGCTGGCGAGCATGAACCGGAGACTGGCGCCCCACGTGGAAACGGTCTTCCTGACGCCCGCGGAGCAGTACGCGTTCATATCCTCGACCCTGGTGCGCGAGATCGCCAGCCATGGCGGGGACGTATCGCCCTTCGTGCATCCCGGCGTCGTCGATGCGCTGAAGGGCCGATTGCGTTAGTCTGAGCAGTATTTTCGGGAATCAATCCGACATTTCCAACCTTCCACCAACTTGCAGAGATAGTCTGAGGAGCAAACGCCATGGCACTGATGATCACCGACGAATGCATCAACTGTGACGTGTGTGAGCCCGAGTGCCCGAACGGAGCCATCTACCAGGGCGAGGAAATCTACGAAATCGACCCCGACAAGTGCACCGAGTGCGTGGGTCACTACGATGAGCCGCAGTGCGTGGCGGTCTGCCCCGTGGATTGCATTCCCAAGGACCCCGACCATGAGGAGTCCCACGAGGAGCTCCTGGAGAAGTACAAGCGCCTGACCGAGGGGGGCTGAGGGCTCCTCCCGTGACAGTGCTCGGCCGAAAGGGCTCCCACGGGAGCCTTTTCTGTGTCCGGCCCGGGGCGGCGCTGCTGCTCCTGCTGGGCCTGGCATGGGGCTGGGCCGCCAGCGCCGCTGCCGCCCCGGCGGCGGCCGTGGCGAGCGCGCACCCGCTGGCGACCGCCGCCGGCCACGAGGTGCTGGAGGCGGGCGGCAACGCCTTCGACGCGGCGGTGGCGGTCAGCGCCGCCCTGGCGGTGGTGGAGCCCTATGGTTCCGGGCTGGGCGGTGGCGGATTCTGGCTGCTGCACCGGGCCGCCGACGGGCGCGAGGTGATGCTGGATGGCCGGGAGCGGGCGCCCCTGGCCGCTCACCGCGCGCTCTACCAGGACGCGGCGGGCGAGGTGATCCCCGGCGCGTCGGTGGACGGCCCCCTGGCCGCCGCCATTCCGGGCCAGCCCGCGGCGCTGATCCACCTGGCGGAGCGCTACGGCCGCCTGCCCCTGTCCCGCTCCCTGGCCCCGGCCATCCGCCTCGCCCGCGAGGGCTTCCCGGTGGATGCCCACTACCGGCGCTATGCCGGCTTCCGCCTCGATGTGCTGCGCGCCTCGCCGGCGGCCGCGGCGGTATTCCTGGTCGCCGGCGAGGTGCCGCCGGAAGGCCACCGGCTGCGCCAGCCGGATCTGGCCGGCACGCTGGAGTCGATTGCCGC
>JAQVKR010000366.1 GCA_028694565.1 Gammaproteobacteria bacterium
GCCGCGGCGGCCGCCCTGCAGCCAGCGGCGGCGGCGCCAGCTGCGCAGCGCCGCGATGAGCAGCGCCCCCGCCAGCAGCAGGGCGGCGAGGACGAGGACGGCGGGGAGCTGGAGCGGCATGGCGGGCGCGGTGCGGGCTGGGCTGGGCTGGATGCCATGCTGCCAGTCCAGGATGCCGTTGTCACGGCCGCGCGGGCCCGGCGCAACGGGAGCGGGTCCGCCTCGGGCCGGGCCGCGGGGCCCGGGATCAGGCGCCGGATTGCCCGTGCGCGATGGGTTCGCGGGACCGGGACGGGGGGCACTCGCCCGCGGCAATCCGGTTGCGCCCACCCGCCTTGGCGGCGTAGAGGGCGGTGTCGGCGCTGCGGATGAGAGCGTCCTCGTCCCCGGCATCCTGCTCCGGGAAGGCGGTGTAGCCGGCGCTGAGGGTGACCTGGATGGCCTGCTCCCCGTCGAGTACGGAGGTCTCCGCGCAGGCGTGGCGGATGCGCTCGGCCACCTCCTGCGCATCGGCGCAGCCGGCGCCCGGCAGCAGCACCAGGAACTCCTCGCCGCCGTAGCGCACCAGCACGTCGCCTTCGCGCAGGCAGCGGCGGGTGGCGTTCGCGATGCTGGCGATCACCCGGTCGCCCACCAGATGGCCGTAGGTGTCGTTGACCGTCTTGAAGTGATCGATGTCCAGCATCAATACGCCCAGTGGCGTGCGGGTGCGCGCGGCCCGCTGATACTCCTCGTGCAGGCGCCCCAGCCCGAAGCGGCGGTTGTAGGCGCCGGTGAGGGGATCCAGGGCCGCCAGCCGCTCCAGGTGATCGTAGGTGACGGCATTGTGCAGGGCCAGGCCGAAGCTGCGCTGGAACAGCTCCAGCAGCCGCAGGCGCTCGCCCGTCAGCGGACGGGTGCTGGCCAGGACCACCGCGCCGAGGTTGACCGACTGGTAGGCGATGGGCACGACCACCACTTCACGGGGGCGCAGATTGCCCACCAGCGCCTCGATGACGATGTCCTCGGGCAGTTCCAGGCGCCGCAGCGCCTGGCTGCGCAGCGCCTCGCGGACATGATCGCTGTGGCGCAGGCGTTCGCGATCCTCCAGCCCGTGGCCGGCGATAACCTTGAGCTCGCCGCCCTGCTCCACCAGCACGGCGCCGGCCTGGGCGCCGATATGGTTCAGCAGCTGGGTCAGCGCCCGTGCCGCCAGGGGCGCGAGCTCGAGCTGGCCGGAGAGCTCCCGGGAGAAGTCCCGCACCGCGTCCTCCACCTCGTGGGCGTTCATGAGCGCCTCCACCAGGCGGTTGAAGGCGGCCGCGCTTTCCCCGAGCTCGTCCTGGGAGTCCACCGGGACGCTGCAGGTCTCGGGGCGGCAGCGGCTCCAGTCGTCGCTGTAGGTGGCCGAGCCGATGGATTCGGCCACCTGGTGCATGCGCCCGGCGAGGAGCCGCAGCCGGGGACGCACCACTTCCCGGGCCAGCCCGTAGTTGGCCAGGCCAACCGCCAGCCCGGCCAGCAGGGTGGCGCCGAAGAAGCGGAGGGTGTAGACCTCCTCCGGAGGCAGGCCGAGCAGGGTGGCCAGGAAGGGAAAGGCGAGTCCCGCCAGGAGCCCCAGCCCCACCATCCGGCGGGCCAGGTCGGTGAACAGCCGGCGGTTCGGGCGTGGCGCGGGGGCGATGCGATCGGGCCGGGTCATGCCGGGGGACGTTCCAGCTTCCGGACCGTCATCTCGCCGCCGTCGGCGAGGAGCCTGCGGATGCGGTCGTGCCAGTTGTGGCGGAAACGGGAGAGCACCTCTTCGTTTTCGTCGCCGTAGAGGAGGGAGAGCAGATCCTCTCCGGTGGCCGGATCCGCCGGAATGGGGGTGGGATCGTAGCTCAGGGTGACCGCCTGGCCCGTGTCCAGCCGCTCGAAGGTGAAGGAGCCGGGACCGAAGATGGCCACGCCGTCGAAGCTGAGCAGGCCGCGCCGGACGTAGCGGCCGTGCAGCCCCTGGAAGCCGTTGTCGCCGGCGGAGCCGGTGATCAGGGTGAAAATCTGGCTCATGGGCCCGTTGATGCCCTGATCCTCGGTGCCGGCGATGGTCACGCGCAGCTGCCCGCGCTCGGGCACGGCCTCGCCGTAGAGCAGCTCGACGGCGCGCTTGACCACCAGGAAGGCGCCCGCCACGGTGGGACCGTAGTGGCCGGCGAGCTTGATCACGTCATCGAAGGTATAGGTCAGTATGCCGTCGTCCTCGCCGATGCCGAGCAGGGCGCCGAAGGGATCGCGGAAGCGGATGACGGGGGCGTCGGGGAAGAGGCGACTCCGGTCTGGGGTGGTCATTGCGTCGGGCCTGTTGTCGTTGTTGGGCAGGGCCAGCCCGAACCTGGGTCGCCAGGGGGCTGCAGAAAAGCATAGCCCGCACCGTCGCGGCCTGCAGCTTTCAGCACGCGGGCCGCGCCTCAACCCGCGGCAGTTTCCCGCGCGACCGCCCGGTAGCCGATGTCACGCCGGTAGTAGGCGTCCTCCCAGCGAACCGCGGCGACCCCGGCGTAGGCCCGCTGCTGGGCCTCCCGCACCGTGTCGCCCAGCGCCGTGACGCACAGCACCCGGCCCCCATGGGTGACCACCGCCTCGCCGCGCAGCGCGGTGCCGGCGTGGAAGACCTTGGTGTCGGCGCCGTCGGCCGCCTCGAGCCCATGAATGACGTCGCCCTTGCGGTACTCGGCGGGGTAGCCGCCCGCGGCCATGACCACGCCCAGGGCGGCGCGGGGATCCCACTCCGCCTCCACCTCGTGCAGCCGGCCGGCCACCGCGGCCTCCACCAGGGTGACCAGATCCGAGCGCAGGCGCATCATGATGGGCTGGGTCTCCGGATCGCCGAAGCGGCAGTTGTACTCCAGCACCCTGGGGGTGCCGTCGGCCGCGATCATCAGCCCGGCGTAGAGGAAGCCCGTGTAGGGCCGGCCCTCGGCGGCCATGCCGCGGACGGTGGGCTCGATGACATCGCGCATGGCCCGGGCCCAGATCTCCGGGGTGACCACCGGGGCGGGGGAGTAGGCGCCCATCCCGCCGGTGTTCGGGCCGCGATCGCCGTCGTCGCGGGCCTTGTGGTCCTGGGAGGTGGCCATGGGCAGGATATGCTCCCCGTCCACCATGACGATGAAGCTCGCCTCCTCGCCGGTGAGGAACTCCTCCACCACCACCCGGTGGCCGGCCTCGCCGAAGGCGTTGCCCGCGAGCATGTCCCGCACCGCCGCCTCGGCTTCGGCCTCGGTCTGGGCCAGGATCACGCCCTTGCCCGCGGCGAGCCCGTCGGCCTTCACCACGATGGGCGCGCCCTGGGCGCGGATGTAGGCGACGGCCTCGTCCACGTCGGTGAAGTTGCCGTAGGCGGCGGAGGGGATGTGGTGGCGGGCCAGGAAGTCCTTGGTGAAGGCCTTGGAGCCCTCCAGCTCGGCCGCCGCCTGGCCGGGTCCGTAGATGGCCAGCCCCGCGGCGCGGAAGGCGTCCACCACCCCCAGCACCAGCGGCGCCTCGGGGCCGACGATGGTCAGTTCCACGCCGCGGTC